>CANJXD010000474.1 GCA_947478535.1 Acetobacteraceae bacterium | reverse complement strand
GAGGGGCGGGCGGCGAGGCCGGCGCCCACCATCCCGCGAGGGGGATGGTGGCCAGCGGGGCAAGGCCGATCATGCTGCCAGGCTCCGCTCAATGACGAGGCGCAGGCCGCGCACCTCCTCGCGCAGCGCTTCCAGCGTGACCTGCTGCTGCTGTGCCGCGTTCTGGGCACGGTCGCTGGCGCGATCGATCGCCCCGCTGAGGTCATCGGCAAAGCCGGGCAAGTCGAGTTCCCCGCCGAGGCTGATGACCGTCGACTTCACCATCCGCTCGATCGCCGCGGCCTGCGCACCGCTGCCGTAATAGGCGCTGTTGGCCTGCAGCAGCGTCGCGCCACTCTGGGTCACGCGAGACAGATCGGCGGCATCGGGCCCGGCGACGCGGGCGGCGGTGATGGCGGCCTCGAATTGCGCCTGGGCCGCGCCGAATTGCGTCTGCGCCGAGCCGGTGGAGAGCGACACCTGGTCGAGAAAGCCGCCGAGCACGCGGCCGCGACTGACCTGATTGGCAAACACCGCGGCATAGCGCTGCGGCGCCTGCAGGGCGGTCGCCAATTCCTCGAGGCTGGCAAAGCTGCGCTCGTTCAGCGCCTTGCCGAGGATCGGGTCGCCGCTGCTGAAGCTGAACTGGCGCAGCGCGCTGGCGAGGTCACGGGACTGGTCGGCACTGTCGACCTGGCCATTGATGACGCGGGTACGGGCTGCCTCCTGCTCGATATCGGCAAAGGGGCTGTCGCTGTTGATCCGGCGCAGCGTCTGCATCGCCAGGGCGGTGCGCAGGACCTCCTCGGCGAGGGCGCCGAAGTGACGGACATAGCTGTCGACCTGGGACTGCGCCGCACCCTGAGCGTGCATCAGGGCGACGGTCTGCGCCGCCACCTGCAACTGCCCGCGTTCAAAGGCCTGGACGGCGGGGAGGGAATCCAGCAGCACGTCCCGCTGGCGCAGCATGGCGACGGCATTGTCACCGGCGGTGCGGGCGACGCCATCGAGGGTGGTGGCCAGGGCGCGCTGGCCCTCGACAGTGAGGCGGGTCTGCTGGTCATAGGCGGCGAGGGCCTGGCGCAGGACGGTCAGGCCGGCATCGTTGGAGGCGGGCGTCGGGCTGCGGGTACCGAGCGCATTGCCCAGTGGGTCGAGATCGGGGGCGGTCGGGTTGACCATCTCCCGGATGCCGCTGGTGGAGGCCAGGCGCAGCTGGCTGGCCTGGCTCTCGAGGGCATTGTTCTGGCGCTGCAGGACGAGCATCTCGGCGCGCTGACCAGCGGCGCTGAGGCTGGCATAGCCGATGGCGAGGCGATTGATTGCCTCGGCCTCCTCCTCGACACCCTTGATGCGGTGGTCGCTGAGATCGAGCAGGCGCTTGTAGCCATCCTCGACGTCGCGCAGCACGTCGGCCAGGGTCACCTGCTTATCGGCCAGCCCGGCGAACTGAGCGCCGAGGATGCCGAGGGTCAGGATGGCGCCGGCGACGGCACCGCCGGTGCCAAAGACGCCGAGCATCTGGCTGCCCTGCTGGGAGAGGGCGACGAGGGCACTCTGCCCGCCGGAGACCTGGACGGCGAAGTCCTGCACCTGAAAGCCGGCCTGGCCGATGACCTGGCCGAAATTGCGGGCGCTGCCGGTGGCGGCCTCCATCGTCATCGCCGTGCGCTGATGGGCGAGGGCAGCCTGTTCGAGGAGGCGGTTGCGCTGCTCGAGCGTGCCGATGCCGGCGGCCTCGGCCTGGCGAACGCGCTCGACGATGGTGGCGTAGCGGGTGGTGGCGGCGTAGCTGCCATCGACGCTGCGGTTCAGGCGCTCCCAGGCTGCGAGTTGGGCGGTGGTGGGGGCGCCCTGCTCGCCGGCGCTGCGCGCGGCATCACGGACGGCCTCGAGCTGGGCGCGTGCCTGCTCGGCACCCTCGATGGCGAGGCGGACGGCGATCTGGCGGGCCTCGGCCATGCTCAACGCTCCGAGGCAAGGGCGGCGGCGACGGCCGAGGCAAAGGCGGTCTCGGCCCGTTCGGCGGCGGCGGCGATGTCGAGCCGCTTGGGGAGGCGCGTCTGCCGGACGAGGGTGAACAGCAGCACGGGGCGGGCATCGCGGCGGGCGTAGTACAGCGCGACGAGATTGCCGCTGCGGCGCGCCGGCGCGAGCAGGATGAAACCGCGATCGGTCACCTGCCTGGCCGACCCGCGACCTCGCGCCCCATGACGGGCCGACGCTGGCATCGCAGTGACGATCGACACGCCGAGCTTATCGGCGGCAGCGTCGAGGCTGGAGAGGCGGCGACGGGCGCCACCGGGGATGGGGCCGCCCTTGCGGGAGGTGGTCGTGGTGGTGACGCCGAGGCGCTCGGCGGCAGGGCTGGGCACGAGCAGGAAGGCGCCGCGGCGCGGGAGGATGAGCGGGCCATCGTCGAAGGCCTCGTGCAGGGCGGTGGCCTTGGAATAGACCAACGCCGCCGGGCGCAGGGTGCGGCGGCCACCGCGGGGGTAGGTTTCGCGCTGCCAGGCCTTGGCGAGGCCGGGGCCGAGCCCGGCGGCGGTGACCTGGCCTCGGAGATCCGCCTGCAAGGCTGCGGCACTGCGCTCGACCGCCCCACGGAGCGCGCGGGACAGGGTGGTGACCTCGCTGTCGAGAATGGCGGCGAGGTTGTTGCCGATGTCGCCGACGATGCGAAAGCGCAGGCTCATGCGAGGGCCTTTCGCGCGGCGCTGTCGGCAGCGGCATCGAGGGAGGAGAGCAGCGCAAAGGCATCGAGCAGCCATGCCGCCTGGTCGTTGACGCCGCCGCCATCGGGCAGCAGCCCGTAGCCCATGCTGCCGCGGCAGAGCCGCCACAGCCGCACGACCTCAAGCCATTCCGGCGGCGTGACCTGCACCGGGTTCTCGTCCCAGGCCTCGCCCAGGACGAGGAACTGCTCGCCGGGGGTGAGGTCTAGGCCCCAGCCATCGGGATCCCGGGCGATGGCGATGGCGCCGCGGAGTTTTTTTCCGCACTCCGTGTGACGAAGGCGATGGGGTGCGCGGCCCAGCCGAGATCGGCGAGTTCGGCATCGGGCACGGCGTCGAGCAGCACCTCCGGCACTTCGCCGTTGCGCCGCTCGAAGGCGGGCAGGCCCGGGCCGTCCCAGCCGCGCAGGGCGTAGCGGGCGAGCAGGCCGGGATAGGCGGCGAGGTAGTAGGCGCGGTCGGCCAGCAGCTGGGCATAGGCCGGCACGCTGCGCGCCGCGGCCTCGAGCGGCGTCAGCGCGAGTGAGGCCGGGCCCGGCCCCGCCCCAGGGCGTGGCTCAGCCTGCTCCGCCTCGGCGGCATCCACCATGTCGAGTAGCTCGGCCAGATTGCCCGGCGCGATCTCTCGCAGCGCGGCCCTCAGCGCGGCGAACATCGCCTCGGTGCCGGGATAGGTTGCGCCCTCCGCCACCAGGGCGCGGCGAAAGAGGTTGCGCTCACGGCGCGTCAGCGGCGCCAGCTGGTAACGGCGGGGCGATGCCGGGGGTTGGTGCCAGACGAAATCATCGCGCGACAGCACGGGGTCGGTCATGGAAGCTCCTCAGAACTGGCAGAGAAAGAGATCGGCGTCGGCGCCATCGAGCTGCAGGCTGATCTGGTTGGTGCCGAGGCCATCGCGGACGCCCGGGTTGAGCGCGATGGCGCGGGCGGCGGGCACGGTGACCAGGAAGCGATTGCCGGCGGTCGCACCGATGATGGCCAGGAAGGCCATGTTCACACCCGTCCGAAAGGCGTCCATCAGCGCGACCTGGGTGGTGGTGTTCATGTAGGGGTCGAGCGTGCCGGCGCTGTCGCGCTCGATTGGCACACCGGGGCCGTAGCCCTCGGCCGCCTCCGGATCGTCGGGCAGCACGACGCGAACGCCCGCCTGCAGCGACAGCGCCTTGATCTGCGAGGAGAGCCGGTTGAGCTGGCTGCGGCCGCCGACCCAGCGCGGCGGCGTCGGGCGGGTAACGCTCGACCACCCCGCCGGCAGGGCGGTGGTGGTCACGTCGAGGAACTGGCCCATCAGTTCAAAGACGAGCATGCCGATCTCGCCCGAGGTGAGATCGAGGCCCCAACTCCCGACGACACCGGTAAAGCGCCAGCGCAGCCCATCCGCGAAGAAGTAGAGCGTGACGGTCTTGTAGATGGCCTCGTCGCTGGTGGGGCCGTAGAGGACGTTGATCGGGATCACCGAGCTTGTGGTCGCTGCAGGGGCGCTGGCGAGGGTGCTGCCGAGGCTGGCAATACGGGCGGCGGTGTAGTCGATGATCCCCGTGGTGTCGGCGACGGCGCCGGAGAGGATCAGCGGCATGCCGCGATAGGCCTGGGCCGTGGCGACATAGGGCGTGGTCGCCAGCGTGACACTGGTGGTGGTGTGGCCGGAGGCCGGCAGCGCGGTGGGCGCGCCCAGGGCGGTGGCGGTGATGGTCTCGGCATAGGTGCAGGCGCGCAGCAGCTTGCCGAACTCGGGCACGGTGCCGGGCGTGCCGGAGCCCCGTAGCGGCATGCGCAGGCGGATATTGGGCTTGAGGCCACCGACGATGCCGGGTGATTTGTCGAGGCTGCCGGTGAGTTCGGGATTCTCGGTGACATTCGGGTTGAAGGTCACCTGGCAGTCGCCGGCGACCCAATCGGCGGCGGCGGGGCTGCCGGCGATCGCGTCGACGCCCGCGGTGACCTCGACCTTGGCGGCG
>CANJXD010000473.1 GCA_947478535.1 Acetobacteraceae bacterium | reverse complement strand
GGGATCCGGCTGGTTCAGGCGGAGTATCGCGGCGGCGGGCCGGCGATGAACGATGTGCTGGCCGGGCATGTGCATCTCGGCGTGTTCAGCCTGGGGTCGGTGACCCAGCATTTCGCCGCCGGCACGCTGCGGCCGCTGGCGCTGCTCTCCGCCGCCCGGTCCGCCGCCGCGCCCGACGTGCCGACGGCGGCGGAGGAAGGGCTGCCGCGGGTGGTCAATGCGCTCCGCTTCCTGCTCTTCGCGCCCGCGGGCACGCCGGCGGAGGCGGTCTCCGCCCTGCATGCGGCGATGGTGGAAACCCTGGAGGAGCCAGGTCTGCGGGACCAGCTTGTGCGGGCGGGGTTCACGATGATCCCCTCCACGCCCGCGCAGGCGCTGGCCATGTTGCGGGCGGAGAATGCGCGCTGGGCGGAGATTCTCCCCTCGCTGAACCTCACCCTCGACTGAAGGCGGTCTCCCCCATGGCGGAACTTGATATCCTCGGCGATGCAAGGCGGGTGGTGGCGGCGGTGAAGGCGGGCGGGGTGGCGATCATCCCGATGGATGTCGGCTATGCCGGAATCGGCGGCTGCCAGGAGGCGCTGATGCGCTTCTTCCGGGCCAAGGGGCGGGGGGCGCATAAGCGCAACGCCATGCTCGGCAACCTCGACCTGCATGATGAGCTGCATCTGCTGGACGATCGGGGGCGGCGGATGGTGCGCTGCCTGGTGGACGATTACGACCTGCCGGTGGCCGTCGTCGCCGGCTTCCGGGACCAGCACCCCCTGCTGCGGGCACTGGGGGAGGAGGCGCTGGCGGCGAGCACGGATGGCGGGACGCTGGCGATGCTGCTGAATGCCGGGAATTTCCTGGCGGCAGTGACGCGGGAGGCGACGGCGCAGGGCCAGCCGCTGTTCGGCAGCTCCGCCAACCTGACCGGCACGGGCACCCGATTCCGGGCGACCGATGTGCAGGAACCGATCCGGGCCGTGGCGGATGTGGTCATCGATTACGGGTTGCAGAAGTTCAACCGCTACCGCCGGTCCTCCACCATGATCGACTTCCGGACCATGGAAGTGGTCCGTATCGGATCCTGCTACGAGGTGATCGCCGATGTGCTGTCGCGGCATTTCGGGGTCGAATTGCCGGCTGATCCGGGGCTGGATGCCCTGCCGTCCGGCCATTTGCGGGAAGCCCAGCGGCAATACCAATAGGCCCACGCGGCAGGCCCGATGGCCGGGGCTGTTGGGCCATGGTCAGCCACCTTTCTGAACGTAACAGGAACGAGCCTGCCGTGGCCTCGCGCCGCCTTGCCGATATTGCACCGCGGGAGTAGGAACCGGCCGGGCGCGACGCGCCCTTGAAAATCCCCAAGGGGCGCGAAGCGCCCTCGAAAATCCCCAAGACCGGCATGTTTCCGCCAGCGGCGGTGCCGGAAACGGTTGAGGAGCGCATATGGCCCGCAAGAAGATCGCCCTCGTCGGCGCCGGCAACATCGGCGGCACGCTCGCCCATCTGATTGGGCTCAAGGAGCTCGGCGACGTCGTGCTGTTCGACGTCTTCCCCGGCGTCGCCGCCGGCAAGGCGCTGGATATCATGCAGTCCGGCCCGGTTGACGGGTTCGACAGCAACATGGTTGGCGCGGGCGACTACAGCGCCATCGCCGGCGCCGATGTCGTCATCGTCACCGCCGGCTTCCCGCGCATGCCCGGCATGACGCGCGACGACCTGCTGACGAAGAATGCCGGCGTGATCGGCCAGGTGGCGGAGGGCATCAAGACCTACGCCCCGAACGCCTTCGTCATCTGCATCACCAACCCGCTCGACGTCATGGTGTGGGTGCTCCAGCAGCGCTCCGGCCTGCCGCCGGAGAAGGTGGTCGGCATGGCCGGCGTGCTGGATTCGAGCCGCTTCCGCCTGTTCCTGGCGCAGGAATTCGGCGTCTCGGTCGAGGACGTGACCGCCTTCGTGCTCGGCGGCCATGGCGATACGATGGTGCCGCTGACGCGCTATTCCACCGTCGCCGGCGTGCCGGTGCCTGACCTCATCAAGATGGGCTGGACGACGCAGGAGAAGATCGACGCGATCGTCGCCCGCACGGCCAATGGGGGCGGTGAGATCGTGAAGCTGCTGGAACGCGGCTCCGCCTTCTACGCCCCGGCGGCTTCCGCCATCGCGATGGCCGAGAGCTACCTGCTGGACAAGAAGCGCGTGCTGCCTTCCGCCGTGCTGCTGAACGGCGAATATGGCCAGAGCGGCTTTTATGTCGGCGTGCCCGTGGTGATCGGCGCCGGCGGCGTCGAGCGCATCATGGAAGTCGAGTTCACGGCGGCCGAGAAGGCCGCCTTCGACAAGTCCTGCGACGCTGTGAAGAAGCTCATCGAGGATTTCAACAAGCTCGGCGTCTGAACTGCGCTTCGCTTGCGGGTGCCGGGGGGATCGCCCCCCGGCGCCACCTCGAGAAAACCCCTGCCGGGAGCTGACCGGATGAATATCCACGAATACCAGGCCAAGGAGCTGCTGCGCCGCTATGGCGTTGCCGTGCTCGATGGCCATGTCGCCTGGACCGCGGACGAGGCGGTTGAGGGTGCGAAGAAGCTCCCCGGCCCCGTCTATGTCGTGAAGTCGCAGATCCATGCCGGTGGGCGTGGCGCGGGCCGCTTCGCGAACGACCCGAACGGCAAGGGTGGCGTCCGCGTCGTCAAGTCGCTGGAGGCCGTCAAGGAAGCCGCCGAGGCGATGATCGGCAAGACGCTGGTCACCAAGCAGACCGGCGAGCAGGGCAAGGTCGTCTCCCGCGTCTATGTGGAAGACGGCTGCGACATCAAGCGGGAGCTGTATCTCGGCCTGCTGGTGGACCGCGAGACGAGCCGCGTGACCATCATGGCCTCCACCGAAGGCGGGATGGAGATCGAGGAGGTGGCAGCGAACCACCCCGAGAAGATCCTGAAGGCCGCGGTGGACCCGGCGTCCGGCATTTCCGGCTTCCATGCCCGCAAGCTCGCCTTCGGCCTCGGCCTTGAGGGCAAGCAGGTCGCCAGCTTCACGAAGTTCGTCCTCGCGCTGTATGGCGCCTTCATCGAACTGGACTGCGCGATCGTCGAGATCAACCCGCTGGTCGTCACCGGCAAGGGCGACATCGTCGCGCTGGACGCCAAGGTGTCCTTCGATGACAGCGCGCTGTTCCGCCACAAGGACCTCGAGGCCCTTCGCGATGACAGCGAGATGGATCCGAAGGAACTCGATGCCATCAACAATGACCTGAACTACGTCGCGCTGGACGGCGAGATCGGGTGCATGGTGAATGGCGCGGGCCTGGCGATGGCCACGATGGACATCATCAAGCTGTACGGGTCGTCCCCGGCGAACTTCCTCGATGTCGGTGGCACGGCGAATGCGGCGCGCGTCACGGAAGCGTTCCGGATCATCACCTCCGACGTCAATGTGAAGGCGATCCTGGTCAACATCTTCGGCGGCATCGCCAAGTGCGACATGATCGCGACCGGCATTGTCGAAGCCTCGAAGAACCTGTCGCTTTCGGTCCCGCTCGTCGTGCGGCTGGAGGGGACGAATGTGGACCTCGGCAAGAAGATCCTGGCCGAGAGCGGGCTGGCGATCATCGCCGCCGACAACCTTGCAGACGCGGCCCAGAAGGTCGTGGCCGCGGTCAACGCAGCGCGCGCCTCCGGCGCGACGAAGGGGGCCTGAGCCATGGCCGTTCTGATCGACGCCAACACCCGCGTCATGACCCAGGGCTTCACCGGCGCTCAGGGCACCTTCCACGCGAGCCAGGGCATTGCCTATGGCTCGAACTATGTGGGCGGGACGACGCCGGGCAAGGGGGGCACGATGCACCCCGAGCTGAACCTGCCGGTGTTCAACACGGTCGCTGAATGCGTCGCCGCGACCCAGGCGAACGCCTCCGTCATCTACGTCCCCGCGCCCTTCGCGGCGGACGCGATCCTCGAAGCGATCGACGCCGAGCTGCCGCTGATCATCTGCATCACGGAGGGCATTCCGGTGCTCGACATGGTGCGCGTGAAGCGGGCGCTGGATGGGTCGAAGTCCCGCCTCGTCGGGCCGAACTGCCCGGGCGTGATCACGCCGGATGCCTGCAAGATCGGCATCATGCCGGGGCATATCCACCGCCGCGGGTCGGTCGGCATCGTGTCGCGGTCCGGCACGCTGACCTATGAGGCGGTGGCGCAGACCACGGCGGCGGGCCTCGGCCAGTCCACCTGCGTCGGCATCGGCGGCGACCCGGTGAAGGGCATGGATTTCATCGATGTCCTCAAGATGTTCCTGGCCGATGACGAGACGCAGTCGATCATCATGATCGGCGAGATCGGCGGCCAGTCCGAGGTGATCGGCGCGGAATACCTGGCCGAATACAATTTCGGCCCGGGCAAGCCGAACAAGCCGGTGGTCGGCTTCATCGCCGGCGCCACGGCCCCCCCGGGGCGGCGCATGGGCCATGCCGGTGCGGTGATCTCGGGCGGCAAGGATACGGCGGAAGCCAAGATGGCGGCGATGAAGGCGGCTGGCATCCATGTGGCGGATAGCCCCTCGGCGCTGGGCTCCACCATGGTGAAGGCGCTGCGGAAGTAACGCCCTGGTCATGACTTCCTGGTCAGGTCACCCTTGTGGGGCCTGCTCCGGAAGGGCTGGGCACACGATCTGGGGCGGGCTCTGCGGCGCCGCCCCATCACG
>CANJXD010000472.1 GCA_947478535.1 Acetobacteraceae bacterium | reverse complement strand
TGCGGGATGAGATTGCCGCCGCCCTGACCGGGGAGGCAACGCTGATCCCGTTCTTCCACCTATTGCGCACGGCAGCCCTGCACCGGAGCCGTGGCTTCGAGGTCCGCTTCGCTGGCCTGGAGGATGACGCGCCCTTCGACCTGCTGCTGCGCCGCGGGGATGTCGAGGCGGAAGTGGTGTGCGAGACGGTGTCGGCCGATGAGGGCCGCGAGGTCCATCGCGGGGAATGGTGCGCGCTGGTGGACCGGGTGAACCCGGAATTGCAGACCTGGCTTGCCGCCCATCCCGGCCGCTACCTGCTGAAGATGACCCTGCCGGACGGCATGGCGACGGATGCCCAGGTGGCGGAATTGCATCGCCGCATCGCCGGGCTTCTCTCGGCGGAGCGCCGCCAGGATTCCAGTGCCGATGCTGTCTTGAAGCTCGACCCGCTGGTGCTCGCCGGTGCCCAGGCCGCCGGCCAGGGGCTGCCCGCGCAGCTTCGCGCCCAGTTCGGCGAAGAGGCGCATCTGGCGGTGACAGCCATGCCGGGCGGCGGTTCCGTTTTCGTCATGGCCGCACGCGCAGGGCGCGAGAATTCAATCGCCGGCGCCGTGGCACGCCGTTGCGGCCTGGTCGCCGAAAGCCGGCTGAGCGGCGAACGCTCCGGCATCCTCGCGATGTTCGTGGAGGATGTGGACCGCGCGGAATGGCGCGGGCTGCGGGACCGGCTGGACCTGGAGGGCGCCGCGCGCCGCTGGATGACGGACCCCTCGGCGCGCCATGTCGCGGCGGTGGCCTGTTCCAGCCGCATGGAGTTGTTCGGCCTGGCGCCGCCCGACGCCGCGCCGGACGGCGATCTGCGCTTCCGCAACCCGAGCCACCCTGCCGGCAAATCGCCGGCGCTCGCCGCGGCCCTGGCGGCGGCCATCGCCTCCTCGGTCTGAGGGTAAGGCTGGCGGCTGACGCCCTATGGCGGCAGAAACGTCATCGTCGACCGGCATGGCAACCGCCGCCGATCTGCCACGTTCATGAGGTGGCTTCGCGACGCCGCATGTCCGATCGGGCACGCGGCGTCGCCGCCCTCAGATCAGGAACGCCCGATGACCGAGCGTGAATTCGAATCCAAGCTGGCGGAGCTCGACCGTCTGCTCAACGATCCCGAAACCAGGATGGACGCGCATCGCGTCTGGGCGCTGCTCGCCGAGGTGAGCGCACCGGCACCAGTCCGGGCGGCCAGCGCGCCGGTGAGCATCGCCACGACCTGAAGCCTCGCCCCGGCTTGGCGTCAGACGAACAGGAAGTCGGCCGATACGAGCGCGGTGTAGGGAATGGCGCCGCCGGCTTGAGCCTGCGTATAAACTTGGGCGATCAGTACCCGCCCTGCCGTGTCAGAAGCGAGAGCGTCGAAATAGAGCGCACCCGCGTCGTCACCTGCATTATCGAAGAATAAGCGCGGAGTACTGGAGCTTATGGCATTCGCCGCGTCGGCGGTGGCTACGACGTTCGAGACATTCGCGAATCTGGCCCGCAGGATTTGAATCCGGTCGCCGGAGGCAAAGTCCGCGATGACATCGACACCCTCAAGGCTGCTGTCCAGCCTGAAGATGTCGTTGCCGTTGCCGCCAAACATCACATCGCTGCCGATCGAGCCCAGCAAAAGGTCGGCCCCCTCGCCGCCGTCGAGGGTATCCGCGCCGAGGCCACCTTCCAGCGTGTCGTTGCCTGCCAGCCCGGCCAGATCGTCATCGCCGGCCAAGCCCTGCAGCCGGTTGTCGCTGGCCGCGCCGCGCAGCGTGTCCCCGAGCGCGGTGCCGACCGCCGCCTCGACCTCCGCGAGCCGTGTCCGCTCCGCTGCGCCGGATTGCACGAAGAAGGCGTCGAGATAGAGAAGGATGCCGGCGGAGACGTCCCGGATATTGAAGTTGACGGTATCGAAGCCGCCACCGCCATGGATCTCGCCGCCGAAATCCCCGACAAAATTCACAAAGTCGTAGAACAGGTCGTCACCGGCGCCGCCATCCAGCGTATCCGCCCCGTCTTCGCCCTGGATGGTGTCGTTGCCGGCGCCACCGAGCAGCAGGTCGGCGCCGGAACCGCCGCGGATGAAGTCGTGGCCGGCTCCGCCATCGACCTCGTCGTCACCGGCATCGCCGAACAGGCGATCATTGCCGGCACCGGCGGTGATGTCGTCATCCCCTGCCCCACCGGTGACGATCTCGGCGAGTCCGTTGCCGGTATCGATGACATCATTGTCGTCACCGCCGGCGAGCACGTCATCGCCGTCGCCGCCGAACAACGTATCCGCCCCGGCGCCACCGTAGGCTGTGTCGTCGGCCTCCTCGCCATCGATGTAGTCGCTTCCGGCGTAGCCGGTCAGGATGTCGGCGCCAAGATTGCCGAAAAGCGTGTCGTTGCCGTCGCGGCCATGCAGGCGATCATCACCCTCGCCGCCGTCGATCATGTCGGAATCGGCGCCGCCATCAAGTTGGTCGTCGCCGACCCCGCCCTCGATCGTATCACCGCCACCGGCGCCAAAGGCGTTGTCGTTACCGATGCCGCCAACCAGCACATCGCCGCCATTGCCGCCAACCATGCGGTCATCGCCGACACCGCCGGATAGGGAGGTGCCGGGCGAGCCGCTGGCGTCGAGCGTGTCGTTGCCAAGGCCGCCATCCAACGTGTCCGCGCCGGCGCGGCTGCGCAGCAGGTCGTCCCCGGCATTGCCGATCAGCATCTCCGCGCCATTGGTGCCCGTGATGCGGTCGCCGAAGGCAGAGCCCTCCACCACCTCGATGCTGAGCGCCACATGCCCGGCGGCGGCGCCTGTGGTGTTGGTCGGGCGCAGCATGTCGAGTGTGACCGGCCCGGCAGCCAAGGCATAGCTGAGCCGGTCGATGCCGGCGCCACCATCGAGCGTGTCCGCGCCGAGGCTGGCGGCCAGCGTATCGTTACCACCGCCACCCAGAAGAAGCTCCGCGCCGCCAGCGCCGGTGATGGCATCGTCGAAGGCGCTGCCTTCCACCGTCTCGATGCCGATCAGCACCTGGCCAAGCGCGGCGCCGGCATTGTTGGCGGGTTGCGCGAGGTCGATCACCACCGCGGAGGCTGCGGCCAAAAACCGCGCGATGTCGTTGCCGGCGCCACCATCCAGCGTATCGGCGCCACTGCTGGCGACCAGCACGTCGTCGCCGCCATTGCCGCGCAGCACGTCATTGCCCGCGCCACCGTTGAGCGTCTCGGCGCCGGTACCGCCGGCGATGCTGTCGTTGAAGGCAGACCCTTCGACCGCTTCAATGCTGAGGAGGATCTGGCCAGCGGCGGCGCCGGCATTGTTGGCGGGCACCGCCAGGTCGACCGTGATGGCGGCGAGCGCGTTGACGTAGCGCACAAGGTCATTGCCGGCGCCGCCATCCAGCGTATCAGCGCCGGTGGTGGCGTTGATGGTGTCATTGCCGTCGAGGCCGGACACGGAATCCGCCGCGGCGCTGCCGGTCAGGACCTCGCTGACCACCGTACCGACGAAATTGGGGGTGCCGTCCCAGTCCAGCAGGCGGGTGTAGAGTTCCGTGCCGAGGATGTCGGTGCGCGACCATGCAACAGCGACGCGCCCATTTGCCAGGCGGGTCACTTCGATGTCCTGGGCGAGGTAGCCGGTTTCGATGGTCGAGGTGTCGAGGACGATGCCCGACACCGCATCGAGCGTCCGGACAAAGACCCCCTGATTGGTCGTATAGGCCTGCAGGTAAACGTTGCCGCCGATGTTGAGCAGCGCCAGATCGTTCGCCGGGACGCCACCGACGAGGTTGGGATACTGGAACATCTCCCCGACGTTGACCGTGTCGCCGCTGAGCAGCGGGTTCTGAGCGGAACTGACGGCCGCATACAGGCCAGTGCCGAAATCGATGATGTCGAAGGCGCCATTCACGCCGATCGCCGAGGCCGGGCCACCGGTCCCCGTAAGGATCGACCCCCGCACGTTAGAGTTGTTGGCTGACACCATAACGAGTTGGTTGTTAGCGCCGGGACCGGCGATCGCTTCGACGACCGCGCTCACGCTTCCCAGGCCGGAATTCGTCATCGCACCAAGGCTGGTGCTGGCGACGAAGGCGCCGGCGAGCGAGACATCCGTCACGCGCAGCGTCGCCGGGCTCGTTTCCGGCGTCGTGAAGATCGCCCGGAAGCCACCGGCATTGGCGACAAGCTCGACGCCGTTCACCGCGTTGACGGCCGTATTATTACTGAACAGCACCACATCGCCGGAGACCCCAGTGCCATTGGCCGCGAATACCCGCGCCACCGGGACCTGCACGGCCGATCCCAGAATGTAGCCCAGGATGTTGCTCACACCGGAAGACAGCCACGCAACGGCGAAGCCGCCGCCGGGCAGCGCCACCAGGTCGGTCAGTACCTCGCTGGCGCCGTTGATGGACGCCGCCATCGTGTTGCCGCCGACCGCGACGCCATTGGCGTCGTAGCGCTGGAAAAGCACGTTGCGCGCATTGGTGGTGTTGAGCTGCTGGTCGGTCCAGGCAACCACGAAGCCGCCGCCCTCCAGGGCGACGACCTCAGGCCCGGACTGGTTACCGAATTGGACGGTGTTCGCTCGCGTGGCTGTGCCGACGAATGTCAACATGACGCGGGCGCTCCTCAGTGTCCGTCTCCGAAGATGTTGAATCCCTTGAGTCTCTTGTGATTCGCTGTGGTCCCAGCCGATTCG
>CANJXD010000471.1 GCA_947478535.1 Acetobacteraceae bacterium | reverse complement strand
GGCGCGGCGTCCCACATCACCATGGCGGCCTTCTGCGATGCGGCGGGGATCGACCTCGTGCATGTGCCCTATCGCGGCAATGGGCCGATGCTGGCGGATCTGCTGGCCGGGCGCATCAAGTGCAGCTTCGCCGGCGCGCCCGTCGTGCTGCCTTCGGCGCGGGACAACCGGCTGGTGGCGCTGGGGATGAGCGCGGCCAATGCCTCCCCCAACATCCCGGGCATCGAGCCCGTGGGCGCCCGCGCCCTGCCGGGCTTCGAGGTCGTGCAATGGCATGGGCTGGTAGCGCCTGCGGCGACACCGCCGGAGGTGGTGGCGCGGATCAACGCCGCGGTGGGCGGCGTGCTCGGTGATCCCGAGATGACGCAGCGCCTGGCGATGGAAGGCGCCGACCCCGCCGGGCGATCGCCGGAAGCCTTCCGGACGCTGATCACGGCGGAACTCGAACGCTTTCGTGTGCTGGTGCAGCGCGCCGGCATCAAGGCCGATTGAGCCCATGCTGACACTGACGGTCGCCTGCGCGCCCTATGACCGCGTGCGGGCGCTGTTCGATGGCAGGGTGGCGACGCCGGGGCTGCGGCTGGTGCCGGTGCCGATCCATTCCGAGCAGAGCTTCCCCCGCGCCTTTTCCCGCGCCGAATTCGACGTGACCGAATTGTCGCTGTCCTCGCAACTCGTGCAGCTTTCGCGCGGCGAGGGCGAGTATGTCGCGATCCCGGCCTTCGTCTCCCGCGCCTTCCGGCATGGCTGCGTCTATCTGCGCCGCGATGCGGGGATCACCGATGCGAAGGGGCTGGAGGGCAGGCGCGTCGGCATCCCGGAATACCAGATGACGCTGGGGCTGTGGCTGCGCGGCATCCTGGCGGATGACCATGGCGTCGATGTCAACGGCATCGCCTGGCGCACGGCCGGCACCAACCAGGCGGGGCGGCGCGAGCGCCTGCCGCTGGAACTGCCGCCGGGGATGGATGTGCGGCCACTGCCGGCGGGGTCCACGCTGAACCAGGCGCTGCTGGAGGGCGAGATCGACGCCATCCTGTCCCCCACCGAGCCGCTGGCCTTCGCGGCCGGAGACCCCCGCGTGACACGGCTGTTCCCGGACCCGCGCGGCGCGGCGGTGGCGTTTCACCAGCGCACGGGGTTCCATCCGATCATGCATGTGATCGGCCTCCGCCGCGCGGTGGCGGAGGCGCATCCGGGGCTGGCGCTGCGGCTGTATGAAGCCTTTGCCGCGGCGAAGCGGGCGGGGCTGGCGGAGATGGAGGCCGATCTCCGGCATTCATCCCTCTCGCTGATGCTGCCCTTCCTGGCGGAGGAATGGGCGGCGACCAAGGCGCTGCTGGGGAATGATCCCTGGAGCTACGGCATCAGCGCCAACCGGGCGGAGCTGGAGGCGATCTGCCGCTGGTCGCACGCCCAGCATTTGTCTCGCCGCCGCCTGACGGTGGAGGAGATGTTTCATCCGGAGACGGCCAGCAGTTAGCCTTCTGCCAGGAACTGGTCGAGCTGGTCGAAACTGCCGGTCCATCCCCCGTGGAAGGAGGCGGTGTTGTCGGCCACGGTGCGATGTTCCGCGGGCGTCGCCTCGAGTGGCGTCCAGTGGAGGGCGATGCTTGTGCCGGCGCAGTCTGGCTGCAGCGTGATCGTCGTCAGCATTTCCAGCGGGAAGAGGCCGTCGAAGAAGGGCGCGCGGATGACCGCGCCCTGCTCATCGGCGAAGGAACTGACCCAGACGAGGCGGGAGGGCGCGGTGAGTTCCCGGTAGACGAGGCGGCCATACATGCCGCCGCCGCCGCCGGGCATGCCCATGCGGTAATGCAGCATCCCACCCGGCCGCAGGTCATGCGACAGCACCGTCGTGGTGGTGCCGCGCGGGCCGAACCAGCGGGCGAACCGGGCGGGGATGGTGAAGGCGTCCCACACCAGCGACGGCGGGGCCGCGACATGGCGGGTCAGGGTGAATTCGGCCCGCGGTGTTCGGGATTCGGCCTCATGCATCGTCGTTGCCTTTTGCCGGCGGCGCTGCCGCGTCCTGGAGGAATGCGTCGAGGCGATCGAAGCTTTCGCCCCAGAAGGTGGCGAAGGGTTCGAACCAGGCGCCGGTCTCCCGCAAAGCCTCCGGCTTCAGGCGCCGTGGGCGGGTCTGGCCGACCTGGCCGGCCTCGATCAGGCCGGCAGCGCCCAGCACCTTCAGGTGCTTCGACAGCGCGGGCTGGCTGATGCGGAAGGGGAGGCGCAGTTCCGTCACCGTGGCGTCCCCCTGGGCGAGGCGCGCGAGGATGGCGCGACGCGTGGGGTCGGCGAGGGCCGCGAAGCGGAGACTGAGGGCCGTTTCAATATCCATATGGCTATATAACCATATGGATATTGAGCGGCAACGGAAAATCGCCGCGGAGCGGCGTCGTCATCTCGGGCTTGCGTCGCTTTGTACGGACCGTAGAGTCCGCCCATGCCCATCGCCCCCTTCCCCCACGTCGAGGATACTTCCGCCCCGCGGCGGGTGCGGGACCCCGAGGCGACGCGGCGCGCCATCCTGGACGCCGCCAAGGCCGAATTCGCGGCCAAGGGCTATGCCGGCGGCCGGGTGGATGAGATCGCGGCCCATACGGCCACCTCGAAGCGGATGATCTACTATTATTTCGGGGGCAAGGAGCAGCTCTACGCCGCGGTGCTGGAGGAGATGTATGGCGGCATGCGCGATGCGGAAGCCGCGCTGGCGCTGGATGCGCTGCCACCGCGGGAGGCGATGCGGCGGATCGTCGAGGTGACCTTCGACCACCACGCCGAGCATCCCGAATTCGTTCGCCTGGTGAGCGTGGAAAACATCCATGAGGCGAGCACCGTCCGCGCCTCCCCGGCCATCGGACAGCGCAACGCGACGGTGATCGGGCGGCTGGAGGCATTGCTGGCGCGCGGCGTGCCGAGCGGGGATTTCCGCGCCGGGATCGACCCCGTGGACCTGCATTTCCTGATCAGCAGCTTCTGCTTCTACCGCATCTCCAACCGCCACACGCTGCGCGCGATCTTCGGACGGGACACCTTGGAGCCGGCGACGGCGGCACCGCAGCGGGAGATGATCGTGCAAGCCGTGCTGCGCTACGTGTCCCCCTGATCCGGTGTCCCCCTGATCGGTCTATCAGGTCCGGGCGGCCATGGCGCTGGCGATGATGGCGGCGGCGCGGGACAGGCAGAAGGGCTTGGCGAGGAAGCGGGCATCCGGCACGGCGCGCCCCGGCTCGGCCTGTCGATGACGCCCGGAGGCATAGACCACCGGCAATTCCGGCCGTAACTCCCGCGCCAATTGCGCGAGGGTGAAGCCATCCGCGCCAGGCAGGTTGATGTCGGTCAGCATCGCCGCGATGTCCGGGCGGCGTGCGAGCATGTCCAGCGCGGCTTCCGCATTCTCGGCCTCGAGAACGGCGAATCCGGAATCGACCAGCCCTTCGACCAGCGTCATGCAGACCAGCGGATCATCCTCGACCAGCAGCAACAGCCGGCCTGTCAGTGGCGCCATGAGATGCACTCCCGGCTGTTAGTTTATCGCGCGGGGCGCGGGGGACGAATGCGGGGGCCGACCACGTCTGCGTGAGGCATCGCGTGCCGGCCGCACGGAATCGTGGCTGCTGGCCCGCGGTTAACATCGCATTGACGAATGGAAGCGAAAACTGTCTCGCCGCCGGCTGCAGAAGCGCCGGTTCCAAAAGGACGGGAGCCAGAATGGCTGCCCGGCGCCTACCCATGCGGCGTACTGCTCCAAAACGGAGCGCCATCGCCGCCCCGCCCCTTTCCCCCGGGGGTCGCCCCGTGAATTCGGCCCTTGTTTCCCAGCGGCGCCGGGCCATACACGCAACCATGCCGCCCCAGAACATCGCCATCGTCGGTGCCGGCCTCGCCGGCCTTTCCTGCGCCCATGCGCTTGACGCCTATGGCGCGCGCGTGACGCTGTTCGACAAGGGCCGCCGCCCCGGCGGCCGGCTCGCGACACGGCGGGTGGAACTCGATGGCCAAACCCTGATCTTCGACCACGGCGCGCAATACCTGACCGCCCGCGGCCCCGGTTTCGCCGCAGTGCTGGACGCCGCCCGCGCCGCCACCTGGCCGGACCGGCATCGTCGGGTGGGCGTGCCGCGCATGTCGAATGTGGCGAACGCGCTGGCGAGCGACCTGCCGATCCAGCTTTCTCGTCAGATCATCGCCATCCATGGCGCGCCCGGTGCCTGGTTCATCCGCCACGAAGCCGCCAGCCCGCCCCGCCCTGCACCAAACACTCCCGGGACCGCCCCTGGGACCACCCCCGGGACCGCCCCTGGGACCGCCCCTGGGACCGCCCCTGGGACCGCTACGCCTGGGCCGCCCGTGGCAGAGGAATTTGCCGCCGTGGTGGAGGATGGGCCCTTCGATGTGGTGGCGCTGGCTATCCCCTCCCCGCAGGCGGTGCCGCTGCTGGCGGGGCCAGCACCGCGGCTGGCCGGGCTGCTCGAAGCCGTCCGCATCGCCCCGTGCTGGACGCTGATGGCTGCCTTCCCCTCCCGCATCGCCCTGCCGGATACGAACCGGCTGCTCGGCGGGCCGATCGGCTGGGCGGCGCGGGACAGTTCGAAGCCGGGCCGGGATGCGGATACGGAATGCTGGGTTATCCAGGCCGGCCCGGAATGGAGCAGGGAGAACCTGGAACGCCGCCCCGGCGAGGTGCGGGACCTGATGCT
>CANJXD010000470.1 GCA_947478535.1 Acetobacteraceae bacterium | reverse complement strand
GGACAAGCAGATCGCGATCAGCATGGACGGCCGCGGCGCTTGGCGAGACAACGTATTCGTCGAGCGGCTGTGGCGGACCGTGAAGTACGAGGAGGTGTATCTGCGCGCCTATGACAGCGTGAGCGATGCGCGCGCGTCGCTGGGCCGGTATCTGGATTTCTACAACTCCCGGCGGCCGCATTCGAGCCTTGCGGCGCGGACACCGGAGCAGGCCTATCTCGACCACACGCCACAGAGATTGGCAGCGTGAGGACGCCGCCGGTGGTGCGGCCTCACTCCGGTTGGGCTACGCCCGTCCTGCGTGAGGCCGCACCACCGGCAAAACGTGCGTATCAACCGGCAGGCGATCCAGTTATCGGAACCGAAACGCTGTAGCGAGAAACCGAGCCACCTCTTTCCCTCTCAAGCGAGGGGAAGACATTGCATCTGGCGATCATGAGGTGCAGCAACTTCAACCTATCATAAAGCGACAGAACAAAACCCTTGAGTGCAGCCAGGCCCCGCTCAGGCGCGCAAATCTCGGGTCGCCTTGAAGCTGCGCCGCAACATCAGCCTTCGTGTTAGAGTCCATCCCGGATCATAGCGTTTTCTGGCAGAGCTTTCGGACCAGGCAGGTGGAGCAAAACCGAACAGGCTACGGCAGCGACGCGGCCCAGCAGCGGCCCTTCGATACGCTTCTACCTGGGGAGCGTAGCAGCACCTCTCCTGAACAAAAACGATATCTCGACACGTCGAATAACTTGACATGTCGGGTTGATTGATGTCTTTTCCTCCCATGATCACCACCGAGCCCTCCCTCTCCGAACTGGCATCCGCATCGGGCATCGAGGCGCGAACCATTCGTTCCTGGGTCGCACAAGGCCTCCTACCGGCGCCGCTCAACCGCGGCCCCGCAGCCCGCTACCCCGCCGATACGCTCGAAAGGGTCCTGGCCATTCGCACCATGCGGGATACGCTGGGCATGCCATTGGCCGAAATCCGCAAAGAACTCCTGGTCGCCAGCCAGGAGCAAATCCGCGGATATGCCAGCCGCGCCCAGGGGCTGGCGCCGTTGGCCCGGCCGCAGCCTTCAGCATCCAGCGCTCTCGAGTATATCGGCGCCCTGCGGACGGAACCGCTGGCCGCCTTGAGGTCGGCGTGCCTCATGGACGAGCCGCTTGCCGCGCAGCCACTGCAAGGCTTCGACGCCCTGGAGCACCGCCTAGGCCAGGGCAGGACCCCGCCGGCCCGCAAGGCGCGAGCCGAGGAATGGCTCCGCATCCCCATTACCCCCGACGTCGAATTCTCCGTCCGCGCACCGCTCGAAGCCGAGCAGCGGGTTCGGCTGGAGCGCTGTGCCGACCTGATCCGTGACATCCTGCTGGGAAGAGACCGATGACCAACAACTCACTCACACTCACCGGCGGCCTCGACCGGACCCGCGCCTGGGAGGAGGGCGGCTCGGTCCGCTACCTCGTGGCGGAACTGGCCGCAGAAGGGGCACTGGCCTCTGGCGTCGAGGCGCCAGCACTGAACCTGGCGCTGGCCATCGACGTCTCCAGCAGCATGTCTGGCGACAAGATCGACGCAGCGCGCCGTGCAGCGCGAGCGGTCGCAGAGGCGCTGACCGAGCGCGACCGCCTCAGCATCATCGCCTTCGACAGCACGGCCGAACTCCTCCTCGACGCCCGCCCGATGGACCCTGCCGGCCGTGCCGCGGCCCTTACCGCCATCGCCAGCTTGGTCGATCGGGGTGGCACGAACCTATTCGATGGCTGGCTGCTGGCCGCCGAGCGGGTCGCGGTCGCCATGGCCGCGCGGCCACAGGCCTCGCACCGGGTGCTGCTGCTATCCGACGGCCAGACAAATGAGGGCGTGACTGACCAGGGCGAAATTGCGCGCCATGCCGGCGCCCTGCTCGAACGCGGCGTCATCACCTCCGCGGTCGGCATTGGCGATGGCTATGATGAGGAATTGCTCGGCGCCATCGCAGAGGCAGGGGGCGGCAATCTACATGATGCCGAAAAGGCGCCGGAGATCGGCGAAGTGGTGTTGGGCGAGTTGCGCGTCGGCCGTGCGGCCCTGGTCGAGCGCGTCTCGCTGCGCGTTACGGTCCCAGCCAATCTGCGGGCCGAGGTGGTTGGCCCCTGGGCAAATGCAGCTCTGCCGGGGGTGATCGAGGTGATGGTCGGCAGTCTGATGCCGGAGCAGACCAAGCGGGTTGTGTTTCGCCTGCATTGCCCCTCGGGCGCGCCTGGCACCACGATCCTGCTCGGCATTTCAGCCGGTGGCGCATCCCCGGATGGTGGGGATGCGATCGAGGCTCGCCTGATCGAGGCTCAGTTGCGCCTGGTGCGCGAGGCCGAGAACAGCAGCCAGGCGCGTGACGCCGCCCGCAGCCTCACCGTCGTTCAGGCATGGCAGGCCGAGGCGCTGCGCCGCGCCGTGCGAATGAACCGGGATGGCGATGGCCGGGCCGCCCGGCATTTCCTCGAGCGCGAGTTGCGTTGGATGGAGCCCTATGCGCGGGGAATCCCTGGCGCCGACACGCTGCTAGCGGACCTGATCCTGGTCCAGCGCCGGGTTGGCGAGGAATGGGATGAGCGCACGCGCAAAGATCTCTTTTCCGGGCTGTACAAATTATCCCGGGCTGAACCGGATATGCGCATCAATGCACTTCGTGGGCCGTCCGATCTTTTCGCGCGGTTCAAGTCGCCGCCGAAATCACGCTGAACCTTTCCTCCATCGCTCTTTGCTCAGGCTGCCCCCCATGACCACCAACCTCCCAGGCCTGCTCCAACCCGTCATCACGCTGGCGGAGTCGGCGGGGCGACTGCTTGCGGCAGAGTTCGCGCTGCCTGACGGCCCGCGTGGCGCCGGCAGTCATGCGGATGTGGATGACGACATCGAGCTGATGCTGCGCGAGCAGTTGCTGGCGCTGCTGCCCGCTCGATGGCTGGGCGAGGAAACGGGCGAGAAGATCGGGCCTGGAGGCGCCTGGTGCTGGCTGGTCGATCCGCATGACGGCACCAGCGCCTTCCTCGATGGGCATCGCGGCTCGGCGGTGTCCATCGCGCTCTTGCATGATGGCGTGCCGGTGCTTGGCGTCGTGCATGCTCCGCTCTCGCCCGATCGTGCGGCGGATACCATCGCCTGGGCGGAGGGGCTTGATCATCTGCAGCGCAACGGAGCGCGGGTCACGCCCCGTCTCGCCGGGTGCGAGCTCTCGGCGGGAGCGATTGTTTTTCTGAGCCATACTGCGGCTGAATGGCCGCTCGGCAACGGCCAGGCCGTAGCCCCGGCACACTTTGTGGCGCTGCCCTCGATCGCCTATCGGCTGGCGCGCGTGGCGGTGGGCGACGGCGTGGCGGCGGTCTCGCTCAACAGCCCCTGCGGCTGGGATTATGCGGCGGGTCATGCCCTGCTGCGCGGCGCCGGTGGCGTGCTGCTCGATGAAGCGGCGCGAGACGTGACCTACACGGTGGACGGCCGCAGCAGCAAGCGGCGGTGCTTCGGTGGTGCTCCTGCCCCGACGCGCGCACTCGCGGCACGGGATTGGGGTGCTGTCCGCAACGGCGGCAGGCAGCCGCGTCGGGTTTCGCTTGGGTGGCCCCGCATACCTGAAGGCATTGCGCTGGATCGCGCCATTGGCTGCCTGCTCGGCCAGGTGGTGGGGGACTCCCTCGGGTCGCTGGTCGAATTCCGATCGCCGCGGGACATCGCACGCCAATATCCTGCCGGCGTGCGTGACCTCGCGGATGGCGGCACGTGGAACACCATCGCCGGGCAACCGACCGATGATAGCGAGCTCGCGCTCGACCTGGCGCGAACGTTGGTGAGCCAGACGTCCTGGTTATCCGAGGCAGTCGCCGCGGCTTATGCTGGCTGGTACGCCTCGCGGCCCTTCGACGTCGGCGGCACCACCCGCCAGGCGCTGTTCGCCGCCGCGGCGGCCGCACAGGACAAGTCTGGCGCAGCCAGGAAGGCTGCGAACCGAGAGAGCCAGTCGAATGGCGCCCTGATGCGCTGCGCGCCCATCGGCGTCTGGGCCCGCGACGCTGGCGAGGCGGCTGCTGCAGCACGGCAGGACGCGGCGCTGACCCACCCGCACCCAATCTGCCAGGCAGCATCGGCAGCCTTCGTGGCAGCAATCGCGACTGGCATCGGTGGCGGCGACCGGGACGCCATGCTGGCCGAAGCGGATGCAGCGATGCCAGAGCTGGACGCTGCGCCGCTGCGCGCCAAGCTGGCGCAGGCCAGTTGCGGCGAAGGGCCGAGCGATTTCACGGCACAGCAGGGCTGGGTGCTAATCGCATTCCAGAACGCGTTCAGGCATTTGGCAGCTGGCACGCTGTTGGAAGCGGCGTTGATCGAGACGGTGGCGGAGGGCGGCGACACTGACACGAACGCCGCGATTTGTGGCGCGCTGCTCGGCGCCGCTCAGGGTCGTGCCGCGGTTCCTCCAAGGTGGACCATGCCGGTCCTGGCTTGCAGGCCCGCGCTTGAACTTGGGGCGCCGCAGCCCCGCCCGACGCGCTACTGGCCAGACGATCTACCGGCTGTCGCGGAGGCTCTGCTGGCTCGGCGACCGGGCGCTCTTGGTGATTGCTCGAATCACCGCAAGCTTTACGCTGCGGCAGGCCAAGTAGACATGGCGAAACGGGGGACAACGGAATGGCCTTGAGCGAGCTCGGCCAGCGCTTCAAACGGTTTGCGAGGCAGAAGATC
>CANJXD010000469.1 GCA_947478535.1 Acetobacteraceae bacterium | reverse complement strand
GCATTGTTCACCAGGCCGGTGCGCCTCGTGCTCGGCTTTGCCGCGGGGGGCGCGGGGGACATTTCCGTCCGCATGTTGACCCCGATCATGTCGCAGGAAATCGGCCAGCCCATCGTGGTGGACAACCGCCCCGGCGCCGGCAGCATCCTGAGCGGCGAGATCGTCGCCCGCGCGGCGCCGGATGGGCATACTGCCTATCTGCTGACGACGAGCAACGTCGCCGCCCCATCCTTCTTCCGCACCATCCCCTTCGACATCGTGCGGGACTTCACGCCGGTCGGCCGCATGGTGTGGCTCGACCACCTGATCGCGGTGAACCCGCAGCTTCCCGTGAACAGCTTGGCGGAACTCGTGGCGCTGGCGCGGTCGCAGCCGGGGCGGTTGAACATCGGCTCCATCGCTGTCGGCAATGGGCAGCATCTGGGCGTCGAATTGTTCCAGGCGATGGCGGGGAAGTCGCTGACCACGGTGACCTATCGGTCCTCGCCGGAGCTGATCAATGCGCTGGCGACCGGGGAGATCCAGGTGGCGGGCGAATTGCTGGCGCCGACGGTGCCGCAGCACCAGGCCGGGCGCGTGCGCATCCTCGCCGTCACGAGCCCGCAGCGGCATCCCGCCATCCCGGATGTTCCGACGAGCGCCGAGAGCGGCATGCCGGACTACATCGTACGGTCCTGGAATTCGATCGCCTTCCCCGCCAATACGCCACGCCCCTTCGTGGAGGCGATGAACCGCGCCATCCGCCGCGCCCTCGGCACGCCGGACATCCGCCAGCGCATCATCGACACCGGCGGGGTGCCCGAAGCCTCCTCACCCGAGGAACTCGCCGCGATGATCCCGCGCGAGTTGGAAGCCTGGGGCCGTATGGCGCAGCTCGCCGGGGTGGAAAAGCAGTGAGCGAGGCGGAACGGCTGCTCAAATCCGACCTGCTGCACGCCTACCACATC
Source organism: Acetobacteraceae bacterium (assembly GCA_947478535.1). The sequence continues at coordinate 3,768 of CANJXD010000469.1, read as the reverse complement.
CTCGATGCCGATGGTCAGGCCAGCGGCATCGCGGGGCATTTGACGGCGCGGCTGCCGGGGGCGGACCGCTTCTGGTCGCACCAATGGGGCGTGGGCTTCGACGAGGTGCGCGCGGAGGGGCTGATCGAGGCGGATTTCGACCTGAAGACGATCCGGGGCGAAGGCCACGTCAACCCGACGCTGCATATCCACACCCGCATCTACAAGGCGCGGCCGGATGTGCGCTGCATCATCCACACCCATGGCAAGGCCGGCGTCGCGCTGGGCTGCGCGGGGATGACGCTGGAGACGATCACCCAGACCGGCGCCGTGTTCCATGACGACATCGCGCTGTTCGACGAATTCCACGGCATCGTGCTGGATACGCAGGAGGGCGATGCGATCGCCGCGGCACTCGGGCCGAAGCGCGGGCTGCTGCTGAAGAACCACGGTGCCCTCGTCGTCGGCGCCAATGTCGCGGAGGCCTGCATCGGCATGACGGTGCTGGAATGGGCCGCCGACGTGCAGCTTCGCGCCGCCGCCGCCGGGCCCTTGCAGAAGCTGGATCCGGCCGCCGCGGAACACTCGAAGAAATTCCTGCTGGATGCCGCCAATCTCGGCCTGCGCTGGGACTTCCTGAAGCGAAAAATCGCCCGCAGCCGTCCGTTCCTGGGAGCAACGCCATGAAGCGCCTTCTGCTCGCTGCCCTGCTCGCCTGCACCGCCCTGCCCGCTACCGCCCAGACCACCACCGGGCAGACTTTTCCGAACCGGCCGATCCGCTGGGTCGTCGGCTTCGCACCAGGCGGCGTGGGCGATACCACGGCGCGCATCGTCGGCCAGAAGCTGTCGGAAGCCTTCGGCCAGCCCGTGGTGATCGAGAACCGGCCCTCCGCCGGTGGCATCGTGGCGACCGAGACGGTGGCCCGCGCGACGCCCGATGGCCATACGCTGCTGCTGGTGACGGCGACGGCGGCGACGGCACCGCATCTGTTCCGGCAACTGCCCTACCACCCCATCGATGATTTCGCCTTCGTGACGCAAATCGCGAGCTTCCCGCACGCCATCGTCGTCGCAGCGAATTCGCCCTACCGCACCATGCAGGACCTGATGACGGGGGCGCGGGCGAATCCCGGGCGGATCAACCTTGGCTCCGTCAGTGTCGGCACGGCGCTGCATCTCTCGCTCGAATTGCTGCGCTCCATGGGATCGATCCCGGCGGAGATCGTCACCTATCGCTCCACCGGCGAATTGCTGAACGCGACGGTGACCGGCGACGTGACGGCGGCGATGGAAGTGGCGGCGACGACGCTGGGGCAGATCAGCGGCGGGCGGATGCGCGCACTCGCCGTCACCTCCCCGCGCCGGATGTCGATCCTGCCGGATGTGCCGACCGTCGCTGAATCCGGCCTGCCGGACTACAACGTCATCACCTGGAACGGCATGGCGGCGCCACGCGCTACGCCACGCGCGGTGATCGACCGGCTGAACGCCGAAGTGCATCGCGCCATGGCGTCGCCCGATGTGCGGGACCGCCTGCTGCCGATCGGCGTCGAGCCCGCACCCGGCACCCCGGAACAGTTGCGTGAGATGCTGACCGCCGAGACGGCCCTGTGGGGCCGCGTGATCGAAGCCGCCCGGATCGAGAAGCAGTAGAATGACCGTCCCCACCATCGACTGGAACGCCATCCCCTGGACCGCCGTGCGCCCCGGCGTGGAGCGCAAGGGCTTCACCGGGGAAGGTGCGACGCTGGCGCTGCATCGCCTGCATCCCGGGCATGACGCCATCCCGCACAAGCATCACTACGAGCAGATCGCCTATATCCTCGCCGGCACCATCGACTTCCATGTGGGCGAGGAGGTGCATCGCCTCGGCCCGGGCGGGCTGATCGTGGTGCCGCCGAATGTCATGCACTACGGCGTGGTGGTGGGGGATGAGCCGGTGCTCAACCTCGATGTCTTCACCCCGGCGAGGAAAGAATATGCCTGACCTTTCGGTGAAGCTCGGCCGGGTGACGTTGAAGAACCCGGTCATCCTCGGCTCCGGCGACCATACGATGACGGCGGGCGGCCTGGCCGCGGCCATCGCGACCGGCGCGGGCGCCGTCGTCGCCAAGTCGATCAACGAGAACCCCGCCGGCAAGCGCCAGCTCGATGGCAGCGACCATGTGCTGCTCGACAGCGAATGGCGAAAGCTGCCCTGGGACTATGCGCCGCCGGCGGATGCCATGCTGTTCGGCCGGTCCGGCCTGCACCAGATGGACAGCACGGCCTGGATCGAGCAGGCCGCCGCGGCGGACCGCGAAGCGGCGAAAGTCGGCGCCTATGTCATCGGCTCCATCATCCTCGCCGATCTCGATGTCGCCTGCGATCTCGCGCGGCAGTTCGAACAGGCGGGCATCCGCATCCTGGAGCTGAATATCGGCGCGCCGCATGGCGATGAGGCCGTGAAGGGCGCCATCATCCAGGAACGTGCGGCCAAGCGGGTGCGGGAGATCACGGAGCGCCTGCGCGCGGCGATTTCCATCCCGCTCTGGATCAAGCTGACGGGGCAGAGCGAAGATGTCGCGGGCCTCGCGCTCGCGGCGAAGGAAGGCGGGGCGGATGCCGTCATCGTCATGGGCCGCTTCATGGCACTGGTGCCGGATGTTGAGACGCGCGCGCCGATGCTCGGCACGGCCGCGGCCATCGGCGGCCCCTGGGCGCTGGCGCTGACCTGTCGGTGGCTCGCGGAATCGCGGAAGAAGGTGGGCGCGGCGTATCCGCTGCTCGGCACCAATGGCGCGCGCAGCGGTCTCGATGTGGTGCGCTTCCTGCTCTCCGGCGCCCGGGCGGTGGAGATGACGAGCGCCATCATGTCCGGCGGCTTCGAGGTGGCGACCCGCGCGGTGGCGGAGATCGACGCCTACCTCGCCCGCACCGGGGGCTGCGTCGAGGACCTGATCGGCCTCGCCGCTGAACGCCGCGTCGGCTACGGCGTGCAGCCGGACCGGCCCGGCTATTGGCGCGAATTCGTGCCAGACGAGGCGCGGTAGCGCGTGCGGCCGGTGGCGGCGGCGTAGACTTCGGAACCGAGGCGGGCGCTGATCTCGGCGGCCGCTTCATGCAGCGCCGCCAGCATGGGCGGCGGCGGCGGGTCCTGCACGAATTGCACGGACCCCACGATGCCGAGCGAGCCCACCAGCACGCCGCCTGCCGCGAACAGGGGGGCTGCGAGGACGTTGATGCCGATCAGCGCCTCGCTTGGCGCCGTCTCCCACAACCGGTCCCGCACGGCGGCCAACCGGGCGCGCAGCGCCTCCGGGTCCGTGATCGAGTGCGGGGTGAGTTTTTCCATCGGCGTGGCGAGGATGCGCGCCCGGGCCTCCTCCGTCCCGAAGGCCATCATCACGCGGCCCTGGGCGGAACAATGCGCGGCCGGACGGTTGCCGGGCTGGACGGTGATCGAGACCTTGTTCGGTGCTTCCAGCGCATGCACCACCAGCGGATCGCCCCCCGTCGGCACGGCGAGCAGCACGGATTGGCCGACCTGGTCGCGCAGCCGGTGCATGGCGGGTTCCGCCACGCGCTTCAGGTCGAATTGTTCCCCGGCCGCCTGGCCGATCTGGAACATCCGCCAGGTCAGGTGATAGCGATCCGTCGTTTCTTCCTGCGCCACCAGCCCGGCTTGGCGCAGCGTGACGAGGTGGCGGTGGACGCGGCCCTTTGGGGTCTCGATCTGCCGGGCAAGGTCGGAAAGCCGCATCGGGCCGCCGGCCAGCGCCATGGCTTCCAGCACCTTCACCGCCAT
>CANJXD010000468.1 GCA_947478535.1 Acetobacteraceae bacterium | reverse complement strand
TTCGCCAGCGCAAAGATGCAGGCGATGTGGTCGGGATGGCCCGGCAGCATCAGCGCCACGCGGTCCCCGGGCACCAGGCCCTGCGCCAGCAGCGCGTTGGCGATGCGGTTCACGCGGCTGTCGAGTTCGCCGAAGGTCAGGGCCTCGCCCTTGAAGGTGCAGTAGATGCGGCCGGGCATCGCCTGCGCCTCGGCATCCATCATCTGGCGGATCGTCAGCTCACCCAGCTTCGGCATCGCCACGGAGCGCATCGTCATCGCCTCCATCACTCCTTGCGTGCGCGGGCCACGAAGGCCGCCGAGCCGGCGCTGAAGCCGCCACGCGCGAAATTCTCCGCATGCGCGGCATGGGCCGTGGCGACGCATCGCCGAAAGCCGTCCTCCGACATCTCGCGCCACCAGGCCTTGGTCAAGCGGATGCCGTCGGCCGGCTTGGCGGCGAGGGACGCGGCGACGGCGTGACAGCGCGCCGCGAGGGCTTCCGGCGGCACCACCTCATGCACCAGGTTCCAGCCGAGCGCTTCCTCTGCCACGATGAAATCGGCCATCAGCACCAGGCGCTTCATCAGCGCCTCCCCAATCACCGGGACGAGCAGCCAGCTGCCGATGATCGCTGCGGAGCCGATGTTGCTTTCCGTCATGCCGAAGCGCGTGCCGGCGGCGGCGATCCGCAGGTCGCACAACAGCGCCAGTTGCAGCCCAGCGCCCGCGACATGGCCGTGGCATTGCGCGATGATCGGTTTCGTCACGCGCCGCATGCCGTCATACAGCGCGGCGTAGTGGTCAATGCGTTCCACCGCGGCGGCAGCATCCATCCCCGCGCTCTCCCGCTGGTCCTGCCCGGCGCAGAAGGCGCGGCCTTCGCCACGCAGGATAATGGCGCGCACGCCAGGATCGGCATCGAGCCGCGCGAAGGCGTCCGCCAGGCCCAGGCGCTGCGCCCGGTTCAGCGCGTTGAGCACCGCGGGCCGGCCCAGCGCGATGCTGCCGATGCCGTCCCCGACGTCCACCACGATCGCCGCGCCCTCTATCGTCATCCGACCCCCACCTGTGCCGCCTGCGCATCCTTGACGATCCCGGGGGCGGATGGAACCATGCAATTGCAAGTATTGCATGCCGATACAGCGCCGCCGGTTAGCGGCGCCGGGAGGACTCCGATGCCCCAGGCATCGACCATGCGTGCCTCGCTTCCGAGAGCCCGCCTTCGCCGCGTCGCGCCCTCTACCGGCGCGGCTTTGCACATTCTGGTCGATGGGCAGCCTGTGGAGGCGCGGGAGGGGGAGAGCGTGCTGACCGCCATGCTCGCGGTGACGGGGCATGTGCGGGAGTTGGAGTCGAATGGCGAAAAGCGCGCCGGCTTCTGCCTCATGGGGGCCTGCCAGGATTGCTGGGTGTGGTTCGGCGATGCCCCGCGTGGCCGCGCCTGCACGACCCTGGTGCGGGATGGCCTTGAGGTCTTCACCCGCATGCCGGGGGTGACGCGCTGATGGCCCATGTCGTCATCGTCGGCGCCGGCCCGGCCGGCATAGCCGCCGCCGCGCTGCTGGCCGAGCGTGGCCAGCGCGTGACGGTCATCGAGGAGCAGCGCCGGGCCGGCGGCCAGGTCTGGCGGTCGCCCTCGCCAGGCATCGCGCTGGATATGGGGGCGCTGCTCGGCAAGGATGCCGAGGAATATCGCCGCTTCCATGCCGGGTTCGAGGCGCTGCGGCCGCGCATCGACTGGCGGCCTGAAACGCTGGTCTGGAACGTCCAAGGCCGCACGCTGCAACTGGCCCATGCGGGACGCAACGCCGATCTCGGCTTCGATGCGCTGCTGCTGGCGACCGGCGCCACGGACCGGATCGCGCCGATGCGCGGCTGGACTTTGCCGGGCGTCTATACGCTGGGCGGCGCGCAGACGGTGCTGAAGGACCAGGGCTGCCTGATCGGTGATACGGTGGTGTTCTGCGGCAGCTCGCCGCTGCTCTACCTCGCCGCCGCGCAATACCGACGGCTGGGCGCGGCGGTGACGGTGCTGGATACCACGCCCTTCACCGCCAAGCTCGGCGCCGTGCCGCGCATGCTCTCCTCCACCGCGACACTCGCCAAGGGCCTGTCCCTGATGGCGGAGCTGCGCCGTGCCGGCGTGACGCTGCGCCATGGCGTGACGCTGGACGCCTTCGAGGGTGACGATGAGGTCACCGCCGTGCAGTGGCGCGACAGCGGCGGGGCGTTGCACCGCACGGCCTGCGATGCCGTCGCCTATGGGCATGGGCTGCGGCCGGAAAGCCAGTTGGCCGAACTCGCCGGCGCCGCGCTGCGCTTCGATCCGCTGACGCGGCAGTATTTCCCGGATGCCGATGCGCTCGGCGCCTGTGGCAAGGGTGTCTATGTCGCGGGGGATGGCGCGGCGATCGGCGGGGCGGAGGCCGCGGCGATCTCCGGCCGGCTCGCCGCCATGGCAGTGCTGCGCGATGCGGGGGAACCCGTGGATCCAGGCGGCCTTCCCGGAAGGCTCGCGGCGCTGCGCCGTTTCCAGCAGGGCGCCGCGCGCGCCTTCGCCTGGCCGGCCGCGCGCGTGCAGGTGCTGGAGGATTCCGTGCCCGTCTGCCGCTGCGAATACATCACGGCCGGCGAAGTGCGGGCGGTGGTCGCGCCGCATCTCGGCGCGGCGGAGGTGAACCGCATGAAGGCAGCAACGCGCTGTGGCATGGGCCGCTGCCAGGGCCGGTTCTGCGGCAGCGCGGCGGCGGAACTGACAGCGGCGGTGCTCGGGCGGACTGACCAGCCGCTGGATCGCTTGCGGGCACAGCCACCCGTGAAACCGCTTCCCATCGCCTCCGCCATCGGCGCGGAGGAATGGCCATGAGCGTGATGAAGACCGAGGTCTGCATCATCGGCGGCGGCCTGACCGGCTGCTCCACGGCCTATGCGCTGGCGAAGCGGAAATGCCCCGTCGTCGTGCTCGAACGCGGCTTCGTGGGCGGCCAGTCCAGCGGCGTGAATTTCGGCAATCTCCGCCTGCAATTCCGCTACCTCAAGCAGTTGCCCCTGGCGCTCAGGGCGCAGCGGATGTGGGAGGAGCTGGAGGCGGAAATCGGCGAGAGCGTCGAATTCTCCCAGACCGGGCATGTCATGCCCGCGGTCACCGAAGGCCATCTGCGGGAGATCGACGAACACGCGGCTGCCTGCGTCGAATACGGCCTGGAGGTGGAGGTACTGGGGCGGGCGGAGACGCTGCGGCGCTGGCCCTTTCTCGGCGATATCGTGCTCGGCAGCAGCTTCTCGCCGCGCGATGCCACGGTGAATTCGCGCCTGGTCTGCCCGGCCTATGCGCGGGCGGCCCGCAAGCTGGGCGCGGAGATCATCGAGCAGATCACAGTCACCGGCGTCGATCGGCTTGAGGGAGGTGGCTTCCGGATCAGTACGGATCGGGGCGCCACGATCGAATGCGCGCATCTCGTGAATGCGGCGGGGGCCTGGGCCGGGCCGCTCGCGGAGCAGTTCGGGGAAAAGGTGCCGACCTTCGCCGCCGGCCCCGTGCAGATGGTGACGGAACCGGTGCCGCATTTCGTGGACCCGGTGATCCATGCGGTGGATGGCGGGATCCTGTTCCGCCAGACCGCGCGCGGCAATATCCTGATCGCGGGCCATCCGCGCGTTCCGGTGGATGCGGAAAGTCGGCGCACGCGGGTGCCGCCTTCCAAGGCGCTGATGAACATGGCACGGCTCGCGCTGATCGCGCCGCTGATGAAGCACCACAACATCATCCGCGCCTGGACGGGGATCGAGGGCTATCTGCCGGATATGCTGCCGGTGTTCGGCCCCTCCAAGACCACGGAAGGCCTGCTGCACGCCTTCGCCTTCTGCGGCCACGGCCTGCAGATCGGCCCGGCCGTCGGCGCGGTGCTGGCGGAACTGATCCTGGATGGCGGCACCCAGACGCCGATCGCGCCTTTCGCCATCGACCGCTTCGGCAAGGAGGTCGTCGCCGACAAGTCGAAGCTGAAGCACGAATTCGATATGGAGATCCTGGAGAAAAAGCTGCCGGGCTGAACCTACGCCGGCAGCGCCAGCATCCGCGCGCGCAGCGCTCCCATGGCGGCGTAGTGGTCTTCCATCGCCGCCATCGCGAAGCCGCCGGCGAGTTCGGGCGCGGCCTCCCGCAGCACCTCCTCCACCACGCCGGTATAGCGGGCGCGGCCGTCTTCGATCACCAGGCCGCTGCGTTCCTCGAAGGCGCCGTTCCAGGCGATGGCCTCGGCCTCCGACAGCCCTGACGGGAGGTCGAGCAGCAGGGCGCGGCCATCGAAGCGCACGGGATAGCCGCCGGGAAGGCCGCGGAGGCCCGGCACATGGCCGCGCCATTCCCAGCCCCCGGCCATGGCTTGCAACAGCGGCACGGCCGCGGCGCCGGAGATGTCGATCACCGGCTCCGGTGTCAGCTGCACGGCCTCGAAGCGCTGCGCGACATCGGTGAGCTCCGTGGCACCGAACCAGACGCGGGGCGGCGGCGCCACGCCGGCGCGCTTTTCCGGCGGCAGGCGATAGGGCGCGATGGTGCGATACTGCGCCACCACCCGCATATCCCGCGCGTCATCGCCGACAAGCCCGGCGAAAGCATTGGCGAGGATGGCGATATTGCCGATGCCGCAGGTGATCGGCAGCCCCACCGCCGCGATCACACCATTGGCGACATCGGGGTAGCAGGCATTGATGAAATGGCTGTCCGCCGATGCAT
>CANJXD010000467.1 GCA_947478535.1 Acetobacteraceae bacterium | reverse complement strand
CAGCACGATGTTCAGCCCGACGCCGACGGCAAAGCCCTTCACCGCGGCGATCAGCGGCTTCTCCAGGTTCACGTCCTTCGGCTGGCCGCCGCCGCCCCAATGGTAGTGCGGGCTGTTCGGGTCCTCATGCGGCGTGCGCGTGCCGCTTTCCCAATGCGCCGCGAGGAACTTCACGTCGCGCCCGGCGCAGAAGGCCGCGCCCTCGCCGCCGACGATGCCGACATAGATGTCGGGGTCGAGCCCGATGTCGCGCCAGCATTGCCGCAGCTCGATATAGGCCCAGGAATGCAGCGCGTTGCGCACTTCGGGGCGGTTGATGATGACGAAGGCGACGTTCCCCTTCTTCTCGTAGCGGATGTATTTCAGGTCCTTCGGTGCCTGCGCGGGATCGTAGGGCGAGCTGAGCGTGGACATGGGTTTCCTCCTGGGGCGTGGTCAGCCGGGCTGGCGGCGGGCGAAGAAGGCGCGGCGCGCGGCCTCGGCATCGGGTGAGCGGCTGAGTTCGGTGGTGTAGCCCTGTTCCAGGCGAAAACCCTCGCGCAGGTCGAGCGCCTCGACAGTGCCGAAGCTGCTGCGGATGCGGCGAATGGCGGTGGGGCTTTTCTGCGCGATCGTGCTGGCGAGCGCGATGGCGGCGGGCAGGAGCTCGGCGCCTGGATGGACGCTTTCGACGGCGCCGAGGCGATGCAATTCCACGGCGGGCACGCGTTCGCCCGTCAGCATCATGCGCCGCACTTTCGACGGCGGCAGGATGCGCTGCAGAAAGCTGGCGCCGCCGCCCTGGCCGACATCGATCTCCGGCATGGAGAAATACGCCTCCTCCGAGGCCAGGATCATGTCGCAGCAGGCGGCCAGCACGAAGCCGGCGCCGAGCGCGCCGCCCTGCACGGCACAGACCACCGGCTTGGCGATGTCGAGCAGGGTGAAGAAGGCATCGCGCGTCACGCGATCGGCCCGCATCAGGTCGCCGGGCTTGGTGCCGAGCCCCTGCTTTTCCCGGATATCGGCGCCGGCGCAGAACACCTTGCCCGTTGCCGCCAGAACGATGCAGCCGACATCCTCGCGCTCATGCAGCTCCTCCAGCAGCGTGACGAAGGCCGTGCGTGCCGCGGTGTCCAGCGCATTCACAGGCGGGCGATCCAGCGTGACCAGCGCAACCCGCGGCGCAGGGAAGTCGAGGCGGATATGGGTGCTCATCAGGCCCTCTCGATCAGCAGCAGACCGTCCAGCGCGACGACGCCGTCCTCGCGCCAAGCCACGGGATTTACCTCGAAGACGAAGCGCGGCCACGGCGCCCCAGCGGCGAGTTGCGAGAAGCGCGCGACGAAGCCAGAAAGCGGCGCCATGGGTATATCGGCCGCGCGGCGCATCAGCCTGAGCCTGCCGAGCAGTGCGGCGGCACCTGCCTCGTCCAGCGGTGCGCGGGCGAGCGCGACATCGTCCAGCGCCTCGGTCAACGCGCCGCCTGCGCCGACGGAGACGACGGGGCCGAAGACCGGATCGCGGAAGGCGGAGACCAGCACCTCCAGGCCACCGCGGTGCATCCGCTGCACGTAAAGCCCGTCCAGTGTCACGCCCGATTCCGCAGCGCGCGCCCGCAAACGCGCATCGGCAGCCGCCACCTCCGCCGCATCGCGGAGGCCGAGCGCCAAAAGGCCGGCCGCGGCGCGATGCGTGACCTGAGGCGATATGCCCTTCAGCGCGACGGGGAAGCCGATCTCCTCCGCCATGCGCGCGGCGTCGCCGGCGGCCAGCGCCAGCCTGCCCGCAGGCACCGGCAGGTTGGCAGCCGCGAGGATCGCATGGCATTCATGCTCTGAAATCACCTGCCCGTCGCGTCCGGCCGGCAGAGCCACGTCGCGCGCCTGCGCCGCGACCGGCGTCACGCCGCCCTGCGAACGCCGCAAGGCGGCGAGCAGCGCGATGACCCGACCGTATTCGGGAAAGACATGCGCGCCGGCTGCGCGCAGCCGCTCCGCGGCGCCGGGGGGCGCAAGAGGCCAGGCGATGCAGACCGGCTTCGGCGACCGCGCCAGAAACTTCGACAGTTCCTCCGACACCTCCGCGCCACGCTGCGCCATCGGGCCGAACTGCACATAGACGACATCCAGCGCCGGTTCCGCTGCGATCGTATCGAGCGTCGCGCCGAAGCGCGCCAGGCTTTCCGCCTGGGTATAGACCTGCGGCGTGAGATCGAAGGGATTGCCCAAAGCGGCCAGCGGCGGTGCCAGTTCGCGCAGCAAGGCCAGCGTGGCCGCCGAGGGTTTCGGCGTGGTCAGGCCCGCGCGCGCGCATTGGTCTGCCGTCACGACGCCGCTGCCGCCCCCCGTCGTCACTATGCCGATGCCGGGCCCGGCAAGGCGCGCGCGGGCGCCTTCGCTCGCCAGGAACAAGGCGGCGTCCAGCAGTTCCTCCAGGCCATGCACCTGGATCGCGCCGTGTTCGCGGAGCACGGCCTCCCACACGCGGCCCTCCCCCGCCAGCGCGCCGGTATGCGCCGCAACGGCCGCCGCGCTTGCCTCGCTCAAGCCGCCCTTCAGCACCACCACCGGCTTGCCCGCCGCGCGGGCCGCGGCGAGTGCCGCGCAGAAATCCGTGCCGTCGCGCACGCCTTCCAGATAGACCACGATGACGCGCGTGCCGGCATCAGCCACCAGCGCGCGGATATAGTCGGCGAGCGTGATCACCGCCTCGTTGCCGCTGCTGATCACCAGCCGGAAGCCGAAGCCGGCCTGCTGGGCGAGCGTGTGGCACATGGTGGACAGGCCGCCGCTCTGGCTGACCATGGAAATCGTACCCGGCAGCAGCCGCTCCGTCTCGACCAGCGCGGAGGAGAAGGTCGCCGCCATGCCTGTCGCGGCGTTGACGATGCCGAGGCAGTTCGGCCCCGCCAGCAGGAAGCCGCTCTCGTCGCAGAGTCGCGTCAGCTCGGCCTGCAAGGCGATGCCCGCCGCGCCCGCCTCCGCGAAGCCGCCGGCCCAGGCGATGCCTGTCCGCACCCCGGCCGCGATGCAGTCGCGCAGCACGTCCGCCACGGTCGGCGCGGCGGTGGTGATCAGCGCGAGATCAGGGACGCTCGGCAGCGCACCCACCGTGGCATAGCAGGGCAAGCCCAGCACGGTGTCGCGCCGCAGATTGATGGGGTGGATCGCGCCCTGAAAACCAAACTTCCGCAGCAGCCGGATCGCCGTCGCGCCGAGATTGCCAGGCTGGTCCGAGGCTCCGACCACCGCGACGGAGCGCGCGAACAGCAGCCGTTCCAACCCTTCCCGCACGCGTTTCCTCCGGCTTGTTGTCTGCTTTCATCCTAGGCGGCGGCGGCGGCGCAGGACAAGTCACCGCGCGACAACAGGCTTGCACGCGATGCCGCGCGCAGGCTTGCATGCGATGCCGCGCGCAGGCTTGCGCGACGCGCCATCCGAATCTAGCGTTGAAAGGATTCATGGAGAAGGCCGCTGCATCGCGGCCCGCACGGAGGAAAGCGTCATGCCCGCTATCCGCAGGGTCGCCTCGATGGCCATCGCGTTCTGTCTGGTGCTGGCGGCCACCCAGGCCTTCGCCCAGCAGCCGCCCTTCCCGCAGCGGGGCCGGCCGATCAGCCTGATCGTGCCTTACGCGCCCGGTGGCGTGACGGACACGGCCGGCCGGATGATGGCTGCCGCGCTCGAACGCGAACTCGGCACCTCGGTGCAGGTCATCAACCGCGCCGGCGCGGCATCCCAGATCGGACTCGGGGAGCTCGCCCGCTCCAGGCCGGATGGATATACCCTCTCCTACATGGTGCTGCCCACGGTGGTGACGCACTACGTCGAGACACCGCGTACACCGCCCTATACGCGGGAAAGCTTCCAGCCGATCGGCAACCACCATCTCTCGCCGCAGACCATCGCGGTGCGCGCCGACAGCCCGCACCGCACGCTGCGCGACTTGGTCGATGCGGCGCGCGCGCGGCCGGAGACGCTCTCCTTCAGCACCAGCGGGCAGATGGCGGTGCCGCACGTCCAGGTGCTGATGCTCGAGCAGGTCACCGGCGCGCGATTCATCGCGGTGCACTATACCGGCGGCGCGCCTTCCGTGACGGCACTGCTCGCCGGCCATGTCGATGCCTTCACTGGCGGCACCGCGGATTCCCTGCCGCATCTGCGCAGCGGCGCCTTCCGCGTTCTCGGCGTGGCGGCGGCGACGCGCGACCCCTCGATGCCCGAGGTGCCGACCCATCGTGAGCAGGGCTTCGACGTGCTCGCGGCCTCCGCCACCGGCATCGTCGCGCCGGCCGGCACGCCGATACCGGTGGTGCAAACGCTCAGCAGCGCGATGCAGCGAATCATCGACAGCCCCGAGCACCAGCGGCCACTGGTCGAATTCTCCCTGATCCCCGCCTTCATGGACCCGGAGGCCTATTCGCAATTCTGGCTCGATACCGAACGCCGCATGGCCCCGGTTCTGCGGACCATCAGGCCGAACTGAGCCCGATCCGGCCTACCGTCACGCCGCCTGCCAGCGCGCCTCCTCAACTGGCACGTAATGCTTGGGCGCCATCGCGACCTGCCAGCGCGTCCGCCGCGGCGGGCCGAGCTGCTCCAGCGCATCCGCGCCGCGCCGCGCGCGGCCCCAGATCCCGCGCTCCAGCGCGTCGAACACCGCGCGCTCCGCCCCCACGCCGAGCACCGTGACATCCGGCAGATCGAACAGCCCGGCACGGCGGAACAGGCATTCCGGCAGCGCCGCATCGTG
>CANJXD010000466.1 GCA_947478535.1 Acetobacteraceae bacterium | reverse complement strand
GATCTTGGTCGCTGGCTGGTCGTCAGCGGTTGGGCCATCGCGGAGCAGCGCTACAGCCAGGCCTATGTCGCGGAGGAGGCACAGGCCCGACGATTCCGCCGCGGGATTTGGGCCGGTGACTTCGACGCGCCGCGAGACTGGCGTCGCACCCACCGTGGCGGATAATCCCACGAGGCGATGAAGGAACAGCCTCAACCATCCGCGCAGGAAGTGCTGGCCGGCCTGGTCGAGCGGGTCACCTTCCACAACGAGGACAGCGGCTTCTGCGTCCTTCGCGCCAAGGCGCGCGGGCACCGCGACCTCGTCACCGTCGTCGGCCACGCCGCGGCGATCTCCGCCGGCGAGTGGATCACCGCCACCGGAGAATGGGTAAACGACCGCAACCACGGCCAGCAGTTCAAGGCGCGCTTTCTTCGCACGTCCGAGCCCACCTCGGCGGAGGGTATCGAGAAATATCTTGGCTCCGGTATGATCCGCGGCATCGGGCCGGCGTACGCAAAGAAGCTGGTGCATGCCTTTGGTGAGGCAGTGTTCGAGATCATCGAGGCGACGCCCGACAGGCTCCGCGAGGTGCCGGGCATTGGACACGTCCGTGCCGCTCGCATTGTCGCTGCCTGGGCCGAGCAGAAGGCTGTGCGGGAGATCATGGTGTTCCTCCACTCGCATGGCGTCGGGACCTCGCGCGCGGTGCGGATCTTCAAGACCTATGGCGCGAACGCCATCCAGGTCATGACCGACAATCCTTACCGCCTCGCGCGCGACATCCGGGGCATCGGCTTCAAGACCGCCGACGCGATCGCGCAGCGGCTGGGGATCGAAAAGGATGCCATCATCCGCGTGCGCGCAGGTATCTCCTACGCGCTCTCCGAGGCGACGGGCGATGGGCACTGCGGCCTGCCGACAGCTGAGCTGATACGCCTGGCCGAGACGCTCCTTGAGGTGCCGGCCGAGCTGATCGGCATGGCACTCGACTTCGAGCTCGCCGAGCGCACGGTCGTGGCTGACCGGGTCGGCGACATGGACTGTGTGTTCCTCGCCGGCCTGCATCGGGCGGAGCAGGCGATCGCGGAGCGGCTGCTGCGCCTGCGCGAGGGCTCGCCGCCCTGGGGCAGCATCGATGCCGAGAAGGCGATCGCATGGGTGTCGGCGCGCATCGGCCTGACCCTTGCGCCAAGCCAGCAGGAGGCGGTGGGGCTGGCGCTCGGCTCCAAGGTGACGGTGATCACGGGTGGCCCCGGTGTCGGCAAGACCACCATCGTGAACGCCATCTTGCGTGTGCTGGCGGCCAAGGACGTGCGGATGCTGCTCGCGGCGCCAACCGGGCGCGCGGCCAAGCGCATGAACGAGGCGACCGGCCTCGAGGCCAAGACTCTCCACCGCCTGCTGGAGGCCGATCCGGCGACAGGCGGTTTCAAGCGGGATGCCGAGAACCAGCTCGACTGCGACCTACTCGTGGTGGACGAGACCTCGATGGTCGACGTGCCACTCGCGCACGCGCTGCTGAAAGCGATCCCTAACAGCGCGGCACTGCTCGTGGTGGGCGACGTCGACCAGCTCCCCTCGGTCGGGCCGGGCCAGGTGCTGGCGGACCTGATCGGCTCCGGTGCCCTGCCAGTGGTGCGGCTGACCGAGGTGTTTCGCCAGGCGGCGCAGAGCCGGATCGTGGTCAACGCGCACCGCATCAACCGCGGCCAGATGCCGGAGCTCGAGCGCGCCGCGCCGGAGAGCGACTTTCACTTCGTGCCGGCAGAGGACCCCGAGACGGCGGTTGAGCGCATCGTCGAGCTGGTGAAGGTTCGCATCCCGCGCCGCTACGGGCTCGACCCTGTGCGCGACATCCAGGTGCTGTGTCCAATGCAGCGCGGCGGCGTCGGTGCGCGCTCCCTCAACATTGAGCTGCAGGCGGCGCTGAATCCCGCCGGCGAGCGGAAGGTCGAGCGCTTCGGCTGGACCTTCGCACCGGGCGACAAGGTGATGCAGCTCGACAACGACTACGAGAAGGAGGTGTTCAACGGCGACGTCGGCTTCGTCGAGGGCGTCGACATCGAGGCCAGCGAATTGGCGGCGCGCTTCGACGCGCGGCTGGTAACCTACGGCTTCAGCGAACTCGACTCGCTCGCGCCGGCCTACGCGGTGACGATCCACAAGAGTCAGGGCAGTGAGTATCCGGCTGTTGTGATCCCGGTGCTGACCCAGCACTACACCATGCTGCAGCGGAACCTGCTCTACACCGGCGTCACCCGCGGCAAGCGCCTCGTCGTGCTGGTGGGGCAGCCGAAGGCGGTTGCGATCGCCGTGCGCGGCGTGTCGGGGCGGCAACGCTGGTCGAAGTTGCGCGAATGGCTGTCGGGCCAACCGTGGGTATCGCCGGTGGCGTCGGGCTGACCGGCGGTTTTCGCTCTGGTGCTTTCTTCGTCGCTCGGCTTCGCTGAGCGGCGATTTGCTGTTTCGCAATTTCCTCGTGCGATCGATCTTCGCGGCACGATGCCCCTGCCGAACCCCGCCAATCCCCACCTCCCGCCGCACCTCCGCGAGGTTTGCAGTATCCTGGCCGCCGGCCTGTTGCGGCTGCGCAGCCGCGCTGCCGAGGAAGCTGCGCGCGAGGCCGGTGACCGCGGAGAGTGGTTGCTACACTTCCCGGCACCCCAGCGCCTGGATGCGAACCGGACCAACCGGAGACCCGCATGACACGCAAAGCCAAACCTGCCGCGCCATCAGCGCCCACCATCCCCGCCATTCCGCCGGCCGACGTGCTGGGCCGGCTGGCGGCGTTAAAGACCACCGCCACGCCGGACCTGAAGCAGCAGTGGCGGGAACTCTTTGCGGCCGAACCGCCGCCCTACAACCGTCGCTTCCTGGAAAGCCGCCTTTCTTACCGCATCCAGGAGCTCGCCTATGGCGGCCTGAAGCCCGAGACCATCCAGCGCCTGGAGGCCCTGGGTGAACAGTTGGACGGCGGCAATCCGGTCCTGCGGCGCATTCGCGGCGACGACAAGCCGATCGCTGGCACGCGGCTGATCCGTGAGTACCAAGGCGTCGAGCACAGCGTCACCGTGCTGCACGACGGCTACGAGTATCAGGGCCGCCCCTACCAGTCGCTCTCTTCCATCGCGCGCGCCATCACCGGCACACGCTGGAATGGCTGGCTGTTCTTTGGCCTGAAGAACCGGAGGGCCGTAGCATGAAGCGCAAGCCGCCCGCCGAGGCCGCCATGCCGGCCACGGTCAGGAAGATCCGCGCCGCCGTGTACACGCGCAAGTCGAGCGAGGAAGGGCTCGATATGGAATTCAACTCGCTCGATGCGCAGCGCGAGGCCTGCGAGGCCTATATCACCAGCCAGCGTTCGGAGGGCTGGGTGCTGGTGCCGGACCGCTACGACGATGGCGGCGTGTCTGGCGGCACGCTGGAGCGCCCAGCGCTGCGACGCCTCCTGGCCGATATCGAGCGTGGCCTCATCGATGTGGTGGTGGTCTACAAGATCGATCGCCTCTCGCGGGCGCTGATGGACTTCGCCAAGCTGGTAGAGGTGTTCGACGCGAACAACGTGACCTTCGTCTCCGTCACGCAGAGCTTCAACACGACGACCAGCATGGGGCGGCTGACGCTGAACATCCTGCTGAGCTTCGCACAGTTCGAGCGGGAGGTCATTGGCGAGCGTATCCGCGACAAGGTGGCGGCGTCACGGGCGCGGGGGATCTGGATGGGCGGCTTCGTGCCACTCGGCTACGACGCCAAGGATCGCAAGCTGCTGGTGAACGATGCCGAGGCTGCGCTGGTGCGCCGGATCTTTGAGGGGTTCGTCGAGACGGAATCCGGCACGAAGCTGGTCCAGGCGCTGCGCGCCGAAGGCCACCTCACGAAGCGCGGCCGCGCATTCACGAAGAGCGACGTCTATAGGGTGCTGAGCAACCGGACCTATCTCGGCGAGGCGATGCACAAGGGGAAGTCCCACCCCGGCGAGCATACCGCGATCGTGCCGCAGGCGCTGTGGGACGCGGCGCATGCACTGCTGACGATCAGCCCGCGGACCCGTGCCAACCGCACGCGATGCCAGACGCCGTCCCTGCTGCGCGGGCTGATCTTCGGCAGCGACGGCCGCGCCATGTCGCCCACCCACGCGCGGGGGCGGCGCGGCCAGCAGTACCGATACTACGTCAGCCAGTCGGTGCTGAAGGGCAGCGCCGCGGATGGGCCGGCCATCGCGCGCATTTCCGCCGCGGAGATCGAGGGCGTCGTCATCGCCCAGGTCCGGGGGCTGCTGCGCCAGCCGGAGGTGGTGCTTGGGGCTTGGCGCGCCGCACGGGCCTCGGCGCCCGACATAACGGAGGACGAGGCCCGGCTGGCGCTGGAGCGGCTGGACCCGCTTTGGGAGGAGCTGTTCCCCGCCGAGCAGGCGCGTATCATCCGTCTCCTGGTCGACCGGGTGGATGTCGGGGCGGGCGGTGCCGACGTGCGGCTGAAGCTGGAGGGGCTGGCCAGCCTGGCGCGGGACCTGGCCGCGCCGCCGGCCGAATCGACGAGGGCGGCAGCATGACTGGCGCCGCGCAGATGCTGACGGTCCGGGTGCCGCTGGCGGTCCGTAAGCAGCGGGGTGGGCGGAAGTTGATACTGACGCCGGGCGGCATGGCTGTCGTTCAGCGCCGTTCCGTTGAAGCTCGCCCAGGCCTTGGCGGTGTTCTGCGCGCGCAGGCTGTTGTCCGTGTCGTATTGCGGCGTGTTGGCCGCCAGCGGCGTGACGTAGAGGT
>CANJXD010000465.1 GCA_947478535.1 Acetobacteraceae bacterium | reverse complement strand
TGGCTGATCGGGAAGAACGGCTACCTCAGCCCGCTCGACGCTCGCGCCGCTCGCCTCGACACCAGCCTTAGGCGCGCCGCATAGTGCAACCGCGTGTCCAGAAAGCCGGGTGCGGTACAGTCGTTGCCATCCTCGCCCTGGACGATATCCGCGCCGGCGCCGCCCACCAGCAGATCGGCCTCGCCTCCGCCACGCAGGAGGTCCGAGCCGTCATTGCCCAGCAAGGTGTCGCGCCCCTCGCTCCCTTGCAGCGTATCGGAGCCGGCTCCGCCATCGAGGCTATCATTGCCGGTGCCGCCTTCGAGACTGTCATCGCCAAGCGCCCCCAGAAGCAGGTCCTCACCGGCATGCCCGAACAGCGCGTCGGCTGACGCGGATCCGGCAAGCGAATCGGGGCCCAAGGTGCCGTCGGTGACCTGGAAGCTGGAAGGGGGACCGGGGGTGAGGACCGTGACCGGGAGGGTAAAGGCTGAGACATTCAGGCCATCGCTGACCTCGATCAGCACCTCCCTCGTTAGTCCCGCAAACGCCAGAAGTTCGATTCCCGAGCGCAGGCGAAGCATGGCGCCCACAACCTCGAACCAGGCATCGTCGATCGGCCCGACCCGGTATTCGAGAGCCCCCGCGGTATCAGGATCATCCGCCACCAGCAGCCCAACCACAGCGCCCGGATCATTGGCGAGGACCATCCCACCACTGAAGAAGCGCAAGGCCTATGGCGGCGTGTCATCGAGACCCACAAGCGTGATCCGGTAGGTATCCGGCAGATCGGCGCTGCCCGTCGCGGTGCGGACGGAGAGCCCGAACTGCCACGTGGCGCCGTTGCCATACCGCTCGGCGTCAAACACCTCCGCCGGGATAATGGTGGCGACCCCCGTCGTCGGCTCGAAGGCGAGGCTGAACCTTGCCGCGTCGGCGCCGATCAAGGTTGCGTCCAGCACGCCGCCCGAAAGCGTCAGCGCCGCCACCCAGTCACCACGCCGCGCATTCTCAAACAGCACGGGCGGCACGTTGCCACTGACAGAAACCGGCATCGCCTTCCGCCCCCTCCTGGTGGCGGGCGGATAAAAGCCGGCAGCAGATTAATGTGGGGTTTCGATTGCCAAACCGCCGGCCTCAGGCCACCAATTTGAAGGCCATCGCCGCCAAGATCACGCCGTTCAGGCAAAATAGCAGCGCGCCGGCGAGGCGCACCACATCGCCCCTTGTCCGCAAGAAAAGCCGCCCGAGCATGCCCACCCCTACCAGCGCCGGTACGGTGCCGAGGCAAAAGGCGGCCATGGCAATGGCCCCGGCAAGCGCGCTTCCCGTCGCCGCCGCGCCAGCAAGGGCGGCATACAGCAACCCACAGGGCAATCCGGACAGTAACAGACCAAGAAATATGCCGTTCCAGCCCGTAGGCGCGGCGAGCAGTTTACCCACCCGGCCGGTGATCCGATCCGTCCAGCGAAGGCCCGGAAAATTTGCGGGAAACCGAACTCCCGTACGCATCCGGATACGCCAGGAAGGCGGCAGACGGTGCGCCGCCTGCGCCAACATCAGGCCGGCCGCCACAGCCAGCAGCACCGCCAGCACGACGCGCAATCCGGATATCTGGCTCAGCGCACCCGCCGACAGGCCGCTGACGGCTCCGAGGCCCGCGTATCCTATGACCCGACCCAGGTGATACGGCACCAGAGCCGCCCCCGAGAGCCGAGACAGGTACCCCCCTGCCATGGACCGGCCGGCGACAGCGCCCGCTTGCGCGATGACAAACGGTGCACACATGCCCGCGCAATGGGTCACGCCGCCAGCAAGCCCCGCCAGGAAAAGGGCAATGGCAACAGCAAGCAGGCCATCCGCCCCGATCGCCGTGAGGTCATGCAAACAATTCGCTAGCATGAGGGTCGGTTAGCACTCCGATCCGGCATCGGCCTTGCGGCAGGTCAATTCCACACCGGTGGCAGGCTGGCCGCCAGCAGGATTTACGTCTAGGTCCCCCGCCATGAACGCCCAAACTCCGGCCCCGCCCCCCCTGGCCCTGACGATGGGAGAGCCAGCCGGCATCGGCCCCGAGATCACCGTCAAGGCGTGGCAGGCCATGCGCGCAGCGGGACCAGCGTTTTTCCTTGTTGGCGATCCCGCTCTTATCACCGGGGTTCCGGTCGCGCTGATCGATCAACCGGAACAGGCGACAGCCGCCTTCGCCGATGCGCTGCCGGTGCTGCCGCTTCTGCTGAGCGCCCCCACCCGGCCCGGACAGCTCGACCCCGCCAACGCCCCCGCCGTCATCCGGTCCATCGAGATCGCCACTCGCTTCGCGCTGGAAGGGCGGGCCAGCGGGGTCGTGACAAACCCCATCCAGAAATCCGTCCTGACGGCCATCGGGTTCCCGCACCCAGGCCATACGGAGTTCCTGGGCGAGTTGGCGGGGTCGGGGCGGCCCCCGGTGATGCTCCTGGCCTGCCCCGGCCTGCGCGTGGTGCCGGTGACTGTGCATCTCGCCCTGAAACGCGCGGTCGCGATCCTGAACACGGGCATGATCATCGAGCACGGGCGGATTGTCGCAGAGGCCATGCGCCTGGACTTCGGCATCAGCGCCCCCCGGATCGTCGTGGCTGGGGTGAACCCCCATGCCGGCGAAGCCGGGACCATGGGGCGCGAGGATATCGAGATCGTCGCCCCCGCTATCGCAGCCCTCCGCGCGGAGGGCATCGATGCGCGCGGGCCGCTCCCAGCCGACACCCTTTTTACCCCAAGGGCGCGGGCTACCTACGATTGCGCTCTTTGCATGTACCACGATCAGGCCCTGATCCCGGTGAAGACGCTCGACATGGATGGTGGCGTCAATGTCACCCTCGGGCTTCGGATCGTGCGGACCAGCCCGGACCATGGCACCGCCCTCGATATCGCCGGCACGCAACAAGCCGATGCAGGCAGCCTCATGGCCGCGCTCCGCCTCGCCGCTCAGATGGCCGCAACCCGCAGGAAGGGTAGAACCCAATGACCCCGATCGTGCTGTCCGTGAATGTCGATCATGTGGCCACACTGCGGAATGCCCGCGGTGGCCACTTTCCTGACCCCGTTGCAGCCGCGAAGGTCTGCATCGAGGCGGGCGCGCAAGGCATCACCATTCATCTGCGGGAAGACCGCCGCCACATCCGGGACAATGACGTCTTTCGCATGAAGGCGGAGGTCGCAGCACCGCTGAACCTGGAAATGGCGGCGACGGAGGAAATGGTCGCCATCGCCTGCCGCGTCATGCCGGAAGCGGTCTGCCTGGTCCCGGAAAAGCGGCAGGAGCTGACCACCGAAGGCGGGCTTGATGTGCTGCGGGCCGGACCAGATTTCGCGGAAGCCATTCGGCGCCTGACCGGGGCTGGCATCCGGACCTCAATTTTCGTGGAAGCCGACGCGGCGCAGATCAACGCCGCCGCAAGGCTCGGTGCCAATTGCATCGAATTGCACACCGGGGCCTACGCGGAAGCGACGGCCTCACAACGGTCTGCCCATTTCGACCGCCTTCGCCTTGGTGCACAGGCGGCGCAGGCAGCGGGGTTACTCTGTCATGCGGGGCACGGGTTGGATTTTGACTGTGTCGGCGCCGTGGCCGCCCTGCCAGCGGTGTCGGAGGTTTCGATCGGCCACTTCCTGATCAGCCAGAGCGTCTTTGAGGGCCTGCCTTCCGCCGTACGGCGGATGAAGGCCATCATCGACGCCGCGCGCCACCACGCCTGAAGCCCGAGACGGGAAAGGGACCCTCATGACCGCATCCGCCATCGATCCCGCGGCCATCCATGCCGCGACCCTGACCCTCGACACCCATGTCGATATCCCCTGGCCGGCGATGACCGATCCGTCCCAGCCCACCGGCCGCTGCGTTGATTTTGGGAAGATGCTTGCGGGCGGGCTCAAGGGTGTTGTCTTCATCGCCTATGTTCCGCAGGGCCCGTTGACCGCGGAGGGTCACGCCGCCGCCGGCGCGCGCGCGGAAGCCATGCTGAACGCCATCCGCGGCACGGCGGGGACCACGCCGATGGCGCGTCGCGTCTGCGCGACCCCTGCAGAATTCGAGGCCTGCGCCGCCGCGGGAGAACTGGCGATCCTGCTGGGTGTGGAGAACGGCTACGCGATGGGGGAGGACCTGTCGCGCCTCGCCCTATGGAGGCGGCTTGGCGCAATCTACCTGACCATCACGCATGATGGTCACAACGCATTGTCGGATTCGGCGCGCCCGAAGCCCGCCCTGGGCGATGGCCCATCCCTGCATGGCGGTCTTTCCGCCCTTGGCCGCGCAGCCATCGAGGAGATGAACCGGCTGGGCCTGATCATCGATGTCTCACATGTCGCCCGCACCGCGATGCTGCAGGCCGCGACCCTGTCCCGAACGCCGATCGTTGCGACCCACGCCTGCTGCAGCGCGTTGCGTGCCCACCCGCGCAACCTCGACGATGAACAACTCGATGCGCTGCGGTCGGTGGGTGGGCTGGTGCAGATCACCGCCGTGCCGAGTTTCCTGCGCGAGCCAGGACCCGATGGGACCACCCAGGCCACCATCGCCGACTACGTCGACCATGTAGACTATGCCGTGAATCGTATTGGCATAGACCATGTCGGCCTATCGTCGGATTTCGATGGCGGTGGCGGCTTCATCGGTTGGAAGGACGCCTCCAGCACCGCCAACATCAGCGCCGAGTTGCTGCGGCGCGGCTACACGGCGCGCGAACTCGGCCTGCTGTGGTCCGGCAACTTCCTGCGCATCTGGCGC
>CANJXD010000464.1 GCA_947478535.1 Acetobacteraceae bacterium | reverse complement strand
AGCTCGCGGCGCGGAGGATCTCGAAGGCCTCATCCGTGCCGGCGCAATCCGGCGTTGCCTGCTCGACGCGCCCGAACATCGGGCTCAGCGCCGCGACGCGGGAGGCGAAGACCTCCCGGATGTGGTTTTCCGTCGGCGCGAAGCCGAAATCCGGCGTGGCCGCGACGCGCAGGCTGGCGAGATCGACCGGCATGGGCGGGAACATGTCCCGGTCGCCCTTGCGAACGCGCCGGCCGTGCAACGTATAGGCCAGCGGGTCCACCGCATCGTCATCCGCCATTACGGCCAGCAGCATCGCCGCATCGGCCGCGTTCCGCGCCATCGGGCCGAGCACCGGCAGGTTCGACCAGCCGAGCCCCCGCCGCTCCGCCGGCACCAGCCCCGGTGAGGGCCGGTAGCCGACGATGCCGTTGAAGGCCGCCGGATTGCGCAAGGACCCGCCGGTATCGCTGCCGGAGCAGATCGGCGCCATGCCCGTGGCCAGCGCCACCGCCGAGCCGCCGGAAGACCCGGCGGCGGAACGCGTGGGGTCGAAGGCATTGCCCGTCGCGCCATAGACCAGGTTACGGGTATTCGCCCCGGCGCCGAATTCCGGCGTGTTGGTCTTGCCGATGACGATGGCGCCGGCCTTCCGCAGATTCCCCACCATCGCCTCATCCCGCGTCGGGATATGGTCGGCGTAGATCGGGCTGCCCCAGGTCGTGCGGAGACCCTCGGTCTCCTCCAGATCCTTGATGCCGACGGGCAGGCCGTGCAGCGGGCCGAGGCAATCCCCCTTCATCACCGCCGCTTCCGCCGCCTTGGCGGCAGCGCGGGCACGGTCCGTGTCCATCGCCACCATCGCATTGACGGCGTGGTTCACCTGATCGATGCGCGTCAGGCAGCTTTCCAGCAGTTCCACAGGGGAAAGCTGGCGCGTGCCGATGAGGCGCCGCGCCTCGATGGCCGAGAGGTCACAGGGTTCGGTCATGCTCACTTCTCCTCAGCCTTGCCTCAATAGCCCATCGCGCAGCCATCCTTGCGAGGGTCGGAGCCCCCGACAAGGCAGCCCTTGGCGCGGTCGATCAGGATGGCCTGGCCGCCGCCATGCGGCTTGTCGATGATTTCGCACTCGTGGCCGAGCCGGTTCAGCCGGTCGATCATCGCCGTCGGGATGCCGTGTTCCACCTGCACCTTGCCGAGGCGCGGGAACAGGCGCGGCGCGTCCAGCGCCTCCTGCACGTCGAGGCCGTAGTCGAAATGGTTGGCGAGGAAATTGGTCTGGCCCATCGGCTGGTAATGCCCGCCCATGACGCCGTAGGGCATGATGGCTTCACCGTCCTTCATCACCATCCCCGGGATGATGGTGTGCATCGGCCGCTTGTCGGGGGCGATGCAGTTCGGGTGGCCTTCCTGAAGGCGGAAGCCGAAGCCGCGATTCTGCAGCATCACGCCGGCTTCCGGCGCGTAGATGCCACTCCCGAATCCCTCGAACAGCGAATTGATGAAGGACACCGCGTTGCCGTCGCGATCGACGACGGAAAGATAGACGGTGTCCTTGTGCTTCGCGAGGTCGCTCTCCCCGGCCGGCGGCAGTTCCGGCATCGCCCGGTCATCGCGGATCAGGGCCGCGAGGCGGTTGAGATACTCGTCCCCGATCAGCTTCTCCACCGGCACATCGACCAGCGACGGGTCGGCGAGGAAGGCGTCGCGGTCCCGATAGGCCAGGCGAGCGGCCTCGATGTGGCGATGGAAGCGCTCGGTGCTGAGGAAACCCTGTTCCGCCACGCCCAGCTTCTCGATCATGCCGAGGATCATCAGCGTGATCATGCCGGACCCGTTCGGCGGGCACTGGAAGACCTCCATATCGTGCCAGGGGCGGCTGATCGGGGCGACGAAATCGGCGACGGTCGCACCGCGGGCGAAATCCTCCTCCGTATGCGTCCCGCCGGCGTCCCGCAGTGTGCGGACCATGTCGGCGGCGCGGGCACCCTCATAGAACGCCTTGGCGCCCTGCTTGCCGACGGCGCGCAGCGTGGCGCCGAGCGCCGGGTTCACGAACTTGTCGCCCAGCGCGTAGGCGGCGCCGTCCTTCAGGAATTTCTGGGCCGCCGGGCCGTGCTTCGACAGCTTGCCGGTCGAGCCTTCCCAGTCGCTGGCGACGCGCTGGGACAGGAAGAAGCCGTTCTCCGCGTAGCCGATGGCGGCCTGGAAGATTTCCTCCAGTGAAATGCGCCCATGCGCCGCGTTCAGCGCCGCCCAGGCGGACATCGCGCCTGGCACCGTCACGGAATGGGCGGAGGTCGGCATCATCGCCGTCAGCCCCGAAGCGCGCAGCGCCTCCGGCGTCGCCCCGCGCGGCGCGCGGCCAGACCCGTTGATGGCGATGACGGTTCCCTTGCCCGCCGGGGCATACAGGCAAAAACAGTCGCCGCCGATGCCGGTGGATTGCGGCTCCACCACACCGAGCACGGCGCAGGCCGCGATCGCGGCATCCATCGCATTGCCGCCGGCGCGCAGGATATCGAGTGCCGCCAGCGTCGCCTGCGGCATGGAGGTGGCGGCCATGCCGTTCGCGGCATAGACCGCGCTGCGGCCGGGGGCGTGGAAATTGCGCTTCATGCTGGTCTGCCTTCAGGGTTCGGTGGGTATCGGCGCCTGGTCGGGCCGTCGGTGGGGAATGGGCGGCTACTGCGTCAAGAAGCCGCCGTCGATGACCAGGCTGGTGCCGGTGATCATCGCGCTGGCGGGGGAGGCGAGGAAGACGAAGGCGCCCATCACATCCTCGACCGTCATGATGCGGCCGAGCGGCGTGCGGCGGATCTGGGATTGGCGCACCTTCTCATCCGCCAGGAAGGCGCTGGTCAGCGGGGTTTCGACAAAGCCAGGCGCGATGGTGTTCACCCGGATGCCCTGCGGCCCAAGTTCCACAGCCATTGCCTTGGTCAGCCCCTCGATCCCGTGCTTCGTCGCGGTGTAGACGCTGCGGTTGATGCCCGCGACATGGCCGTTGACGGAGGACAGGTTGATGATCGACCCGCCCTTCCCCGCCTCCGCCATCCCACGCGCCACCGCCTGCCCCACGGTGAACATCGCCCGCAGGTTCAGGTCCAGCAGCCCATCCAGCGCCGCATCCTCCACGCCAAGGAAGGGCTGGCGGATATTCGTCCCGGCATTGTTCACCAGGATGTCGAACGGCCCCGCGGCCTCCACCAGCGCCCGGACGGCCACGCGGTCCGTCACATCCAGCTGGGCGGCGCGGCAGGCAAGGCCCCGTTCGGAAAGCTCCGTCGCCAGCGCCTCCAACTCATCGAGGCTGCGCGCGGCGGCAACGACCTCCGCCCCGGCCGCCGCAAAGGCCACGGTCACGGCACGCCCGATCCCCTTGCTCGCGCCCGTCACCAGGGCGCGGAGCCCATCGAGGCGAAAGCTGGGCGTGGTGGGCAGCATGGCGCGTCGGTCCTGCGGCGATGACGGGGAAATGGTGGGAAAGCCTCTTGAACCGCCGGGCAGAGGGGCGCAAGGCCCCCATGGGGGGCCGCAACCGGCCGGCCACCCCTTCCCGCCTCGCCCCCGCCGGGTTAGGACGCGCCATGAACGCGATCGAGTATGCCGATTTCGAAAAGGTGGACATCCGCGCCGGCACGGTCGTGGATGCCCAGGCCTTCCCCGAAGCCCGCAAGCCCGCGATCAAGCTGTGGATCGATTTCGGCGGGGACATCGGCGTGAAGCAAAGCTCCGCCCAGCTCACCGCCCATTACACGCCGGACCGCCTGATCGGCCGGCAGGTGATGGGCGTGGTGAATTTCCCGCCCCGCAGCATCGGTGGCTTCGAAAGCCAGGTGCTGGTGCTGGGCGTGCCGGACGACAATGGCGGCGTGGTGCTGCTGAAGCCCGACCTGAAGGTGCCTGACGGCGGGAAAATGTTCTGACTGGGAGGCCCTCGATGGCGCCGCGCTATTATACCGTGACCTGGGACCAGCTGCATCGCGATGGCAAGGCGCTGGCCTGGCGGCTGATCGAGAAGGGCCCCTGGCAGGGCATGGTCGCGATCACCCGCGGCGGGCTGATCCCCGCCGCCATCGTGGCGCGCGAGCTTGATTGCCGGCTGATCGAGACCGTCTCCGTCGTTACCTATGACGAGGAGGATCGCGGCAAGCCGCAGGTGGTGAAGCCGCCGCGCGCGGCGCTGGAGAGCCTCGGCGAGGGTTGGCTCATCATCGATGACCTCGTCGATACCGGCACCACCGCCAGGGTTGTGCGCGCGCTGCTGCCAAAAGCGCATTTCGCGACGGTCTACGCGAAGCCGAACGGCAAGCCGATGGTCGATACCTTCATCACCGAGGTGAGCCAGGACACCTGGATCCTGTTCCCCTGGGATACCGAACCCCAATTCATCGCGCCGATCGCCAAGACGAAGGCGAGCGGCGGGCAGTAACCCCGGCCGATGACAGGCCGCGAGGGGGGCACCCGGAAGGGTGCCCTGTTGGCGGCCCACCGCCGGCAAGGCGCGCCGGTCGCGTCTCAACATGTCCAATATTGAGAAATTGCACGCAATGATTGTCTGATTTCCTGACGGTCACTTGTACTAAAATTTCAAACTCATAGAAAATTTCATTGACGAGGGCGCCAATCAGGAGAAGACGGTGGATTCAACATCCGTAGCGAACACCACCGCGGCTCTGTGTTTCGCCCCGGCTGGCCAGCTTTGCAAGTAGGCTGTTGAAGGCCTCGTTTGGGGTGGCGTAGTCGAGCGTCTTCCTGGGCCGGT
>CANJXD010000463.1 GCA_947478535.1 Acetobacteraceae bacterium | reverse complement strand
GTGATGGGCGACGACCGCGCCACGCTGCTGTTCACCTCCCCGCCCTATGGAAACCAGCGCGACTACACCACCGGTGGCGGCACCGATTGGGATGCCCTGATGCAGGGCGTGTTCCAGCATCTCGACGCGGCGATGCGGCCCGACGGCCAGGTGCTGGTCAACCTCGGGCTGATCCATCGCGACAGCGAATGGATCCCGTATTGGGCCGGCTGGCTCGACTGGATGCGCGCCCGCGGCTGGCGGCGCTTCGGGCTTTACACCTGGGACCAGGGGCCGGGCCTGCCGGGCGATTGGAACGGCCGCCTCGCGCCGGCCTTCGAGTTCGTCTTCCACTTCAACCGCCAGGCGCGCCAGGCGAACAAGATCGTCCCCTGCAAATGGGCTGGCACACCGAACAAGGGCAGCGGGCTGCGCGCCGCCGACGGGACCATCTCGGAATACCAGCATGCCGGCCTGCCGGTGCAGGACTTTCGGATCCCCGACAACGTGCTGCGCCTGACCCGCCACAAGGGCCGCGGCATCGAGACGGAGCACCCTGCGGTGTTCCCGGTGGTACTGCCGGAGTTCCTCATGCGGACATACACCGACGAGGGCGAGGTGGTGTTCGAGCCCTTCGGCGGTTCCGGCACCACCATCCTCGCAGGCCAGCGCACCGGCCGCCGCGTGTGCGCGATCGAGCTGGCGCCGGCCTATGTCGATCTGGCCGTGGCGCGTTGGCGGATGCTGCACCCAGATCTGCCAGTAACGATCGCCGACGACGGCCGCGAATATGACGCCGTAGCCGCGGCGCGCGAGGAGGTCACTGCCGATGCGGCCTGACCTTCAGATGGAGATGATGCCGGTGGCATCGCTCGCGGCCTATGCCGCCAATGCACGCATGCATCCCACAGAGCAGGTGGCACAGCTCGCGGCCTCGATCGCCGAATTTGGATTTAACGTGCCGGTCCTGGTGGATGATGCCGGCGTGCTGATCGCGGGCCATGGTCGCGTCCTGGCCGCGAAGGCTCTCGGGCTCGACGCGGTGCCGGCCATCCGGCTCGGCCATCTGACCGAGGCGCAGGCGCGCGCCTTCCGGCTGGCGGACAACCAGCTGGCGTTGAACTCGGCCTGGGACGAAAGCCTGCTCGCCGCCGAGCTGCGTGAGCTGCGCGCGGAGGAATTCGACCTGGCCGTGATCGGCTTCGACCAGGCGGCGCTGGATCGCCTGCTGGCCGACGCAACGGGCGACGAGGCGGGCGGCGCGGCCGGCGATCCCGATGCACCGGCGCCCGAGCCACCGGTCGTGCCGGTCACCCGCCTCGGCGACCTCTGGCAGCTCGGACCCCACCGCCTTCTCTGCGGCGACGCCACCAGCGCAGCGGACGTGGCCCGGCTGCTGAATGGCGCGGCCCCGCATCTGATGATCACTGACCCGCCCTATGGCGTGAACTACGATCCGGAATGGAGAAACGAAGCCGGCGTCTCGGCCACGATGCGTACCGGCAAGGTGGCGAATGACGATCGCGCCGACTGGCGGCAGGCCTGGGCGCTTTTCCCCGGCGACGTTGCCTACGTCTGGCACGCCGGCGTGCACAGCCGCACGGTGATCGAGAGCCTCGAGGCGACCGGGTTCGTGATCCGCAGCCAGATCGTCTGGGCGAAGTCGCGCTTCGTGTTGGGGCGGGGCGATTATCACTGGCAGCATGAGCCCTGCCTCTATGCCGTCCGCAAGGGCGCGACCGGCCATTGGCAGGGTGCACGCGACCAGGCCACGCTCTGGGCCATCTCGAATGGTGGCGACGAGGATGCGGCGACGGTTCACGGCACGCAGAAGCCGGTGGAGTGCATGCGTCGACCGATCATCAACAATAGCGCGGCCGGCGATGCGATCTACGAGCCGTTCTGCGGGAGCGGCACTACCATCATCGCGGCGGAGACCACCGGACGGATCTGCCACGCCATGGACATCGAGTCGCGATACGTCGACGTCGCCGTGCAGCGCTGGCAGCGCATGACCGGTAAGTCGGCCGTGCTGGCCGGCGAGGATCGGGTGTTCGACGACATCGGCTCGCGCCGCGGCGCTGAAGCGCCTGGCGCTCAGCAGCGCACGAGGAATTCCTTGTAACTATAGCAGGATGCTGTATTGTCGTCGTGTCAGCCTTGTTTGGTTCGGCCTGCTCTCCCTGCTCGTGATCGAGCGCCGAGCCCGCTGCCCGCCCCCTTCAGATGATTGACCCGACGCGCGACGTTCGCGCGCCGGCATGTCTTGTTCGATCGGAACTATCCCATGTCCAATGGCACCATTAAGTGGTTTAACGCGACCAAGGGCTTCGGCTTCATCCAGCCCGCAGACGGCTCGAACGACGTCTTCGTCCATATCAGCGACATGCAGCGTGCCGGTATCGCCGAGCTGCGTGAGGGCGACAAGCTGAGCTACGACGTTCAGAGCGGTCAGCAGGGCAAGGTGTCGGCCTGCAACCTCCGCCTCGCCTAACGTCCTTGCGCCACAGCGGCCTTAAGGCCGCCGGCGCGAGAACAACCGGGTGGGTGCCTTGGCGCCCACCCGCGCTCCCCTGCTTCACTCTGCCTTGGCAGAATGGATCTGCCCTGCGGAATGCACCACGTGCTGCGCCCATCGCGCGCCGAGCCGCCACTGCTGGCCGAAACACCCAGCTTATCGAAGGATTATCGCTGCTGCGTCCGAGCGGACGCGCGGCCTGAACGCTCATGCACATTTCATCAATTCGAGGCAGCGCAGATCGCCTGCCGCTGCTGCTTCTCTCTCACCAGCTGTCCACGAATGCTGAGGCCGCGGCCCACGCACCAGCGGCCTGCGGCCTGTCCCGCGAGGAACTCCGTCAGATCGTGCTTGATCTGATCGGTTAATCCCCCCGGGCGAAGACCTCGGGGGGATCTGACGGCGTCCGTCACTCGGCGGCAATCCGGTAGATGCTGTAGGATCCCTTCGCGCCCGTCTTGTTCGGGCCGACCATCCGCTCCCGCGACTTCACCTCGACCGCGTGGCCCTTCTTCTTCAGCCCGGCGAAGAAGCCGCGCACCGTGTGCTGCGCCCAGCCCGTCGCCTCGGCGATCTGCGCCACTGTGGCGCCCTCGGGGCGGCGCAGCATCGCTAGCACCTGCTCCTGCTTCGTGCCCTCGCGCGGCTTGCGCGGCGCGCCCGGCTCGCGGGCGACGCGGGCAGGTTTGCCGGCGAGCAGAGTGCGGAGCGCATCGATCGCGCGGGAGATGGGATTGTCCGTGGCGTCCTGCGCTGGGCTCGCGTCCCAGGCATCGAGGACCCGCTGTGCGGCGTCGCGCAGGCTGGCGCGCGGCGTGGCGGTGCGTGCGGCCAATGCCTGGTCGAGCAGGGCAATCTCCTCCGTCAGGGGCGCGGCCTGGGCCGGCTTGGCGGCGGGCGCGGGGCATTCCCCCGTCGTGGTGCCGGGCGCCACCGTGGGCGCCGTGTCGGGGACGCTGCCCTCGATGCCCGAGCAGTCGGGCTCGCCGGCTCCCGCGTCGCCCTCGTTCGGGTCGATGCCGATGGCGCGCAGCCCCTCGTCGGTGATGCGCGCCACGATCCATGTCCCATCCTCATCCTGGCGCCAGCCGAGCCCGACATGCTCCCGCGGCGCGTTGATCTCGGTGAGCAGGTTGTTCTTGATCATGCTGCGGAACACCGCGTTGCGGGCCGCGGCCGGCAGGGTCTTCGGCGAGCGGGCGAGGCCCATCTCGTGCTGCGCGGCGGCGCTCAGGATCACGCGCTGGCTGTCGGAAAGGTTGGTCATCGTGGTGGTCTCCGGTTTCGGGAGCCGACCATCGGCCCCTACTGCCGGGAGCCCCGCCGGGCAGATCCCGGTCGGGGCGGTGCGGAAGTGGCCCGCGTCAGGCGGCGTATTCGCCGCGGCGGAAATGCTGGTCCGCGATGTTCCTCAGCTTCGCGGTGGCGTCGGAAAGCCAGGCTGCTTCGCCCCAAAGAACCTCCTCCGGATCCGCGCCGAAATGGTCCTCGCTGGCCTGAGTGAGTTCAGCGAGGAGGGCGTCGAATTCAGCCTTCTTCGCGATGAAAGCGGCCAGGCTGCGTTCCTGGTTGCGGGCTGCGCGGGCTTCGCGGTCGGTCATGCGGGTCTCCGTCGTGGTGCAGGGCATCCCCTGCGTGTGACGGACCATTCGCGCTGTGCCGCGCGTGAGCCAAGCGCATCTCGCGCTCATCGAATTGCTATGATCGGAGGCGTTCGATCACATCATGATCGCAACCGCTTCCGACGCGCTGGTGCCCTCGCAGCGCGAGGTGGCGCGCCGGCTTGGCATCTCGCACACCGCGCTGCAGAAGGCCGCGCAGGCTGGCCGCATCGCGCAGGAGCCGGGCGGCGGCTGGGACGTCGAGAAGGTCCGCGCGCGGCTGGCCGCGAGCAGCGATCCGGCGCGCAAGACGGCGGCCATCATGGCGCAGGTGCCAGCACAGCCTTTGTCTCCGCCGACATCGCCGCGGCCAGCAGTCGTCGCCCCGCCCATGCCCGAGCCGCTGCCCACGCCATCTTCGGGCGGTAGCAGCTTCCACAATGCGCGCACCGCCAACGAGATGCTCAAGGCGCAGGAGCGCAAGCTCCGGCTCGATGAGCGCCGCGGCCAGCTAGTCGAAAAGGCTCGGGCGCTCATGCTGGTGCACCGCCTGGCGAAGGAGGAGCGTGATGCCATCCTCGCCTGGCCGGCACGTATCGCCGCCGAGCTGGCGTCTGAACTCGGCGTCGACGCCCACCGGCTACAGACGCTGATGGACGCGCGGCT
>CANJXD010000462.1 GCA_947478535.1 Acetobacteraceae bacterium | reverse complement strand
TGCGTCCTGGCCGAACTCGGCGCCACGCCGGGTTCGTCGATCCAGAAGATCGGCAAGCACGCGGCACCGCGCGGTGCCGCGTTGCGCGATGTCGCGAAGGACCTCATCGCCGCTGGCCTGATCGCCGAGCGGGCCGACGCCCCGAAGGGTACGCCCCGCCATGCGCTGACCGACCAGGGCCGGGAAACGCTCGACGCCGTGCGGAAGGAACTCGCCGCCGCCGTGACGGATGTCCGCGACGCCGGCTGGAGGGCAGTGCCCCGCCTGGCCAGCCTGGTCCGCGGCATCGGCAAGGGTGTGTCCGTCGGCAAGAAGGCCACGGCGACCGAGAGGAATGCCGCGAAGGCTGCCGCACGCGCCGCGAAGCCGCCACGCGCCGCCAAGCCGGCACGCGCCGCAAAGCCCGAGCGCCCCGCACGGGCGGAGCGGAAGGCCGCCAAGCAGGCTTGAAGGCCGCCGAGTCTATCCCGCATGCCGGTCTTTCGTCCCGGCATGCGGGCCTTCGCGCGGGCGCCATCGCGCCCGATCAGGTCAGGTGCGTTCCCAGCACATCAGCGGGGTGTCCGCTGCCATTCCGGCGCGGTTGATGGCCCAGCGGAACCGGGCATTGGCCTTCCGCGCCATGATCACCCGCAGGGACCGGAACACCGGTTCGTAGCGGACAGGCCCGGTCAGGGAACCAGTGAAGGTCCCGTCCTGGCCGGGCATGTCACTGGGAATGGTTTTCGGTTCGCCCACCCCATAGGCGGCGAAGCCGACGATATCGAGCCGCGCCGCATTGGCCCTGACGAAGTGCAGGTAGTCCATCGCGCGCGGGCGGAAGCGGATCGACTTGTCCGCATGGGCGGGGGCGATCAGTTTTCGGCTCAGCAGGATCTCCGCGCTGTCGAAGCAGAGGTGCTGGCAGAGCACGAAGTCCCGCGCGGCCATCAGCATCGTGGCGCAGGCGGCATCGAAGGCGCGCCTGCCGTCCAACTCGGGCATCAGATCGATGCAGATGGCGGCGGGCGCCACGCCCTTGCCCGCGAAGGTCAGGACATCGGCTTCCGCAGCATCGAGGCCCTGGTCCCGGCAATGCGCGACGCGATCCGGATTGATGTCGATCCCGAAGCTTGGCTTGCGCATCAGCGATTCGCCGAACCGGATGGATTCGCCCGTCCCACATCCGAAATCGATGAAGGCCGGTTCCTGGTTGGCGAAGACCGGTGGGCTCGCGCCGCCGGTGTCATCGCTGGACGGGAGATCACTGGCTGCCGTCTCGCCAGTCGCGAGGTCGACCATCGCTTCGTCGCTATCACTGGACTCGACTGCCACGGCATCCCCGACGAATTCTGCCGCCCCTACGCTAATGCAACTGCCCCAGGGCAGCAATGCGAAGCGCCTGCCCAATGGGGCGGGCAAATGGGGCGCCCTGGCCTATCGCCCGACGGGGTCAACCTGCGTGGGGCGGCACAGCCCGGCGATCAGCGCATCCAGCATCCCGGCACGGGCATGTGGGCGCATCGCCACCTGGGCGTGGCGTCGGGCCGCCTGGACCAGCGCCTCCCGCCGTCCGGGCGCCACCGACAAGGCCGCGATCTCCCGCAGCCAGGCATCCGGCTGGCGGGGCAGCAGCACGCTGCCATCCGGGGCATCGTCGGGATCGTCATCCGGCCCGGCGGCCCGCAGCACCACCAGCCCCGCCGCCGCACCGGCCAGGGCGCGCTCGGCCTGGGGGTGGAAGTCCTGCGCCGGTGATGCCAGCAGCAGCACCGCGGCGCCTGCCGCCAGGCTGCGGAAGGCCGCGGCATCGGCGGGCGCGGCCACCACCAGGTCAGCCACCGCCAAGGCCCGCAATTCCTCCAGCCCCGGGCGCAGGGCGGACAGGCCCGGATCATCCGCGAAGGCCAGCACCCGCAATACCCTGCTTTCCCCAGGCACCGGTTCCGCCTCTGGCGTCACCCGCCATTCCGCCGGCTCCAACAACGATGGAAAGAGGGTGGCGGGCAGCCCCGCCGATCGCAGCATCGCCCCCGCGGCACGCGACACCGCGATGATCCCGGCGGCCGAGCGCCGCAGCGCCTCCGCCAATGCGCGGCCTTCCGCCGTCAGTGCCAGGGATTCCGCCGCCGCCTCATCGCATTCCACCACCACCGGCAGGCGAGCAGCGCCGCATTCCGCGATCAGGCCCGGCAAGTCGCGCGGCCGCACCGCGCCGGCTTCCAGCAGCACCAGGTCCACCGGCCCCGCCGCCTGGTCCCCGAAGGGGAACGACTCCGCGCCACGCCGGATGATGGCCCCCCGCCCCGGCGCATTCGCCAACGGCAGGGCGAGGCGGAAGGGCGCCCCCGCGTCCCGCCGGCCGAGCGCCAGCACCACCGGCACCGCCGGTTCCACCAGCGCCTCCGGGAAGCTGCGGCGCATCGCCATCACTTCGCGGTATAGCCGGTCATAGGCGGCGGCCATGCCTGTCGCGTCGTAGTGGCGCCCGGTGCGGCGCTGCCAGTCCAGCACCGCGTCGCGCCGCGCCCGCATCTCGCAGAGGTCCCGCTTCAGCGCCTGCAAGCGATCGAGGATGGCGGAGGCCGGCATGTCCGGCTCCACCAGCCAGCCGCCGCCATCAGTGCCGATCCGCTCCGCCACCGCACCCAGCGCTGTGCCGAGCACGGGGATGCCCGCGGCCCAGCATTCCGTCAGCGTGTGGCAATAGGTCTCCGGCCACACCGACAGGATCGCGGCCATATGCGGGCGGATGGCGGCGACGCGGGTGGCGAACTCCTCACGCTCGTAGCGGCCATGCAGCACAACGCCGGGGCGCGGTGTCGCCAGCAGGGAATCCACCGCACCGAGGACGTGGAATTCGACATCGCGGTCCAGGTCCAGCATCGCCATGGCCGCGATCAGCGCAGCGCCCTTGGCGGCGGAGATATTGCCCGGCACCAGCACCCGCAGCGGCTCATCGATCGAAGGCTCCGCCGCCAGCGCCAGCATGGCCGTGAAGCTGCGCCCATGCGGGATCAGCCGGATGCCGGTGGCGGCGAGGTCCGGCATCGTCCGCAGCAGCAGCGCGCGGGTATAGGCGGAGGTGGTGACGAAGGCGTCGCAGACCGCGAGCCCATCGGCCATCATGGCGCGCCAGCGATGCACGAAGCGGTCGCGGAGCGGCGGCATCTCCCCGGCCTGCCACAGCTCCGGCACGCAATCGCCCGCGCCCTCCGTGCAAAGCCCGCCGCAGAAGCGGCCTTCCGCATCCACCAGCTTCACCGTCGGGCAGGCCGCGTAATAGTCGTGGAAGGAGAACACGACGGGGATTCCGAGCGCGCGGCAGACCGCCGGCAGGCCAAGCCCATGCCAGGCGAGGTGGCGGATATGCACAAGCTCGAAGCCATGGCGCAGCAGCAGGTCCGCGACGCGCCGGTCATATTCGGCGGAGCGATGGGTGCCGGGCTCGATCGGGCGGGACAGCCGATGGTGCTCGCGCGGCGATGCCTCGCCATGGCGGGTCAGTTCCAGCGTCACGCCGTCGGCCACCAGC
Source organism: Acetobacteraceae bacterium (assembly GCA_947478535.1). The sequence goes on along the minus strand of CANJXD010000462.1, from coordinate 1,263 downwards.
GTCCAGGGCTCGTAGCGATCCGCCAGGGCCTCCATCAGGTCCCGGTTCGTCTGTGGCGTACCGCCGCTGCGCGTCGACAGCACGAACAGTACGCGCGGGCGCGGTGTTGTGCCATCCCGCATCGCCGCTTCCAGCGCCTGGCGCAGCCGCCAGCGCAGCGCGAGGAAGGCGCCATCGTCGCGCATCGCGCGCACAAGCGTGCCGTATTCGGGATAGCGGGCATCGAGCACGGCGCGGCCGGCCCGCATGTTGGGCGTACGCTCCTCCCCGAAGGAAGCGGCGCGGCGGTGCCAGACCAGGGTGCGGTCATCCACCACATGGCTGAAACCGGCGCGGCCGGCACGGAGGCAGAAATCATTCTCCTCCCCATAGCCCCGCGGGAAGGCCGCCTCGTCGAAGCCGCCCACGGCATCGAGGCAGGCGCGGCGGATATAGAGGCAGAAGCCATTACCGGTCGGCACCGCCGGCCACAGCGCCAGCGCCGCCTGCCGCGCGAGCCGTGCCAGATCCGCCGGCGAGAACCAGGCGGGCATGCCATTGGGGACGCCGGGTTCGGGTGCGGAGAAGGCGCCGGCATTGTTGGAAATGGCGGTCACGGTGCCGATGCGGGGCGAGGCCTGGGCCGCCAGCCGCAAGCCATCCAGCCAGCCTGGCCCGACCACGGTATCGGAATTCAGCAGCACCACGTCATCCGGGCCCGCCAGCGCCATGCCAAGATTGGCCGTGGCGGTGAAGCCGCGATTGACCGCCTGGCGATGCACCTCGATGCCCGGCAGGCCGTCCCAGCCCGCCAGCAATGTGGCGATGGCGGGGTCCGTGCTGGCATCATCGACCAGGATCAGCCGCGCCTCGCCGGTGGTGTGGCGGAGCAAGGCGGCGACGCAGAGCGCCAGGTCCTCCGCCGCATTATGGATCGGCACGACGACCGCGACGGCGGGTAGCCCCTGGGTGGGCAGGGTATCCAGCAGCCCGCCTCGATCCGCCGGCCAGGGCGCCAGCCCTTCCAGCGGCGCGGCGCCGGGCAATTCACCGGCGCCATGGGCCGGGCGGAGCGCCACCATGGGGGCCGCGACGGAAGCCGGGTTGAACCAGGGCAGGTCGGCGCGGCAGGCGCCGCCCCGTGTGGTGACGCCGACGCCGAAGGCCTTCAGGTCATCCCGGCCAAGCGTGGCCTGCACCGTGGTCCAGCGGGTGCCGTCCAGCAGCACATCCAGCGTCAACGGCTCCAGCCCCGGCTCCGGCTCCGCCGCCCAGCCGCGCGCT
>CANJXD010000461.1 GCA_947478535.1 Acetobacteraceae bacterium | reverse complement strand
GCCTTCGAAGGGGCGGAGGTAGCGATGCGTCTGGTCCCCGGCACCTTTCGGCGCGCCGTAGTGATAGTACTGCACCCCGGGCGCCACGTAGCCCGGCTTCTCGCCGACGCCATAGACCGTCACGCCCTCCCGCTCCGCCAGGGCGGGGGCGAGGTGGGCGTATTGGCCCGGAAAATTCTGGTGGATGAACAGGGCCCGCAGCGGGCGGCGGGGCGGGGGGGCGGTCATCGTCTCTCCGGGGAGCGGGCGGGGCGGTATTTCGCCGGTGACGGTGGTTGCCCCGCCCCGGCTGGTCAAGTCACCGGGCGGAAGTTCCGCAAGCCCGCCGGCGGCTGGCGGGCTGGCCGAGGCGGCGCGGCGGTGGCAGGTTCCGCCCATCGAATTCGGGGGAGGGGCTCAGCCCATGGGTGTACGCAAGCGGCCGGAGGAACTCCGCAGCCATCGCTGGTACGGGGTCGATGACCTCCGCGCCTTCGGCCACCGGTCCCGCATGTTGCAGATGGGCTTTTCCGAGTCCGATTTCCGCGGCAAGCCGGTGATCGGCATCATCAACACCTGGTCGGAACTCAGCCCGTGTCACTTCCATTTCCGCACGCGGGCGGAGGAGGTGAAGCGCGGCGTCTGGCAGGCCGGCGGCTTCCCCGTGGAACTGCCCGCCCACCCGGTGACGGAGCAGTACCAGAAGCCGAGCAGCATGCTCTATCGCAACCTGTTGGCGATGGAGACCGAGGAACTGGCCCGCAGTCATCCCTGCGATGGGCTGGTGCTGCTGGGCGGCTGCGACAAGACGCCGCCGGGGCTGGTGATGGGGGCGCTGTCGGCCGGGCTGCCGTTCATCTTCGTCCCCGCCGGGCCGATGATGAACGGCAATTGGCGCGGCAAGACCCTCGGCTCGGGCTCCGATACCTGGAAGTACCATGCGGAGCTGCGCGCCGGGACCATCACGCAGGAACAGTGGAAGGACATGGAAGGCGGCATCGCCCGATCCTTCGGCACCTGCATGACGGCCGGCACGGCGGCGACGATGATGCTCTCGGTGGAAGCGATGGGGCTGACGCTGCCGGGCGCTTCCTCCATCCCCGCCGCCGATAGCGCGCATCCCCGCATGGCGACCGACAGCGGCAAGCGGATCGTCGAGATGGTGTGGGATGACCAGACCCCGGTGGCGCTGCTCACCCAGGGCAGCATCGACAATGCGGTGGCCGCGACCATGGCCTTCGGCGGGTCCACCAACGCCATCATCCACATCATCGCCATGGCCCGCCGCGCCGGGCTGGAACTGGACCTCGAACGCTTCGACGCCATCAGCCAGCGCGTCCCGCTGATCGCCAACCTACGCCCGAATGGCGATACGCATCTGATGGAGGATTTTTTCTACGCCGGTGGCAGCCGGGCCTTCCTCAACCGGCTCGGCCCGCATCTCGACCTCACAGCGCGCACCGTCTCGGGCCGCACGCTGGGGGAGGATGTGGCCACCGCCGATGTGTTCAACGACGACATCATCCGCCCGCTCGACCGGCCCTTGCAGGCGGAAGGCGGCCTGGCGGTGCTGAAGGGCTCGCTGGCGCCGCGCGGCGCCGTCATCAAGACCAGTGCCGCGGACCCGAAGCTGTTGACGCATACCGGCCCGGCCGTGGTGTTCGAGAACTACGCCGACCTCAAGGCGCGGCTCGATGACCCGGCGCTGGATGTCACGGCGGACAGCGTGCTGGTGTTGCGATCCTCGGGCCCGCAGGGCGGGCCGGGCATGCCGGAATGGGGCATGATGCCGCTGCCGAAGAAGCTGTTGCAGCAGGGGGTGCGGGATATGGTGCGCCTGTCCGATGCGCGGATGTCGGGCACGAGCTATGGCACCTGCGTGCTGCACGTGGCGCCGGAAAGCCATGTCGGCGGCCCGCTTGCCCTGGTGCGAAATGGGGATCTGATCCGGCTCGACGTGCCGAACCGCAGGCTTGATCTGCTGGTGGAGGAGACGGAGCTGGAAGTCCGCCGCGCGGCCTGGGTGCCGCCTGTCCCCCGCTATACCCGCGGTTGGACGGCGCTGTATCTCGATCAGGTGACGCAAGCGGATGATGGATGCGACCTCCGCATCCTGGAAGCCGGCGGGCCGACGCCGGAGCCGGATATCTACTGATCGCCGCTGGTCAGGTCCTTACTGGCCGGGTCCTTACTGTTCGGCCCGGCGGGTCGCGGCGTCCTGGCCGCAGTCCCGCCGGGGGGTGGCGCTTCGCATCAGCCCATACGCCCGCCGCGCATCGGCTGCGCCGGCGCCGGCACCCTGCCCATTTCCGCCACCACGTTGCGGGGATTTTCCCGCAGCGCGATGCGCGACAGCATGCCGAGCGCCGCCGAGTAGTAGTCCGGTGACCGCGCGATGGTCGGCAGCGCCTTCGAGACGCCGCGATGCCAACCGGTGGCCGTCGTCACTTCCGCCACCGCGTTGATGCCGGCCGGCGCGCCATAGGGCGCGATCTGCCCGGTGCGGATATCGGTCCAGGCGGGCCGGACGGTCAGCCCGGGGTCGTTCCAGAAATTCGCCGCCGCCCGGACGCCGGGCTCATCCGTCATGCCGGCCCAGGCCAGGTGCAGCGGCACGCGGACCGCGTCATAGGAAAAGCGGGTCGGCCAGCCGGCGGCGGGGCGAAGCTGCGGCGTGCCGTGGCCGGTGCGCGACATCTCCACCCAATCCGCCGGCAGGCCCCAGCGGCCATAGCGCATGGTCCGCAGCATCTGCACGCCATCGCCCATCACCCGCTGCCAGGCGCGGTCCGGCACGGCGCGGCCCAGCGCATAGAGCGCGGGGAAGGCGTAGTAGGACGGGTTGATGACGATGCGGTCGCTATGCACGAAGCCCTGCGCGCCGGGCAGCAGGATATAGCGCCCACCGACATCGGCGATGACGTTGCGCAGCAGCCCCTGGCCGATCGTCTGCGCTTCCTGGCGGTATTCGTTGACGCCCCAGCGTTCGGAGGCGCGCAGCAGCGCCCAGGCGATATAGAGATCGCCATCCGTCGCGTTGTTGGGGTCATCCACCTTCACCGCCTGGTTGGGGCGGAAGCGCCAGGCATGCAGCCCATCCACCCGCCGCAGGTTCCGCCGCGTCCAGTTGAAGACGCGGTCGAAGGTGGCGCGGTCATCGAAGAATTCGGCGAAGAGCATGGCATAGCCCTGGCCCTCGCTGTGGGAGATGCCCTGGTTGCCGGTATCCAGCACACGGCCTTCCGGCGTCACATAGCGGTCGCGGAAGGCGATCCACTGCGCGGCGGGATCATCCGGGACATTCGAGGCATCGCCACCTGTCGCCGCGACGCAGGCCGGGGTCAGCACCAGGGCCGCGGTCGAGAGGGTGAGGAGAGAGCGGCGGCGCAGCGGCGGCATGCTGGGTGGCGCGGCATCCAGCATCTGGGCGGGGGGCGAATTCAGGGCTTCGGTCAGCATTGTCGTGGTCTCCGGGATCGGGGCGCCCGCGCGGGGCGCCAGGTCTGTCTGCGTGTGGCGTATCGGGGTGGTGCGTGCGGGGACGCGGCGGATCAGCTGGCGCGGAGCACTAGCTGGGCGTGCAGCCCGCCGCCGGGCGTGGGATGGGCCTCGAGCCGGCCGCCAAGCGCCGCGACCAGGCGTGTCGCGAGCGCCGTCGCTGCCTCGACGGAAGGGGGCGCGCCATCGGGCGCGTCGGCCGTGTCAGGCCGGATATCGAGATCGAGCCGCACCTGGCTGGCGCTGGCATCGAGCGCCACTTCGGCAAGCCCGGTCCGCCCGGCGAGCACTGCCCCGGCCACCAGCGCCACCGCCCGCACCAGCCGCCCGGTATCGAGGTCGAAAACCGGATCGGCATCGGGGTGGAGCGTGATGCGCCGCGGGCAGCGGGCACCCATCACCGTCAGCCGGGCGGCGATGGCGCCGACCAGGCCGTGTGGGGAAACCGGCGTGAGCTTCGCCCGCACCAGCCCCTGTTCGAGCGCCGCGAGGTCCGACAGATCCTCCATCAGCGCCAGCATGCGGGGCGGCGGCATCGCGCCGGGATCGCCGCCGATCAGGGCCGCGAGCGGGGCGTGCAGCGTCGTGGCATCCTTCCCGCCGGCCAGCATCGTCGTCGCCAGCAGCGCTTCGACCGCCTCGGACTGGGTCTGCTGGCGCATCCCGGCCTCGCGGTCCTCGGCGCGCCGGGCGAAGGCGAGGGGGCGGGCCGGCGGCCAGCCATCCTCGGCCCGGGTCATCGGGCTGGCGCCGCGCCGCAGCGTCGCCCGCCGCAGCGCTTCCTGCGCCATGCGGGCCAGGTCGGCACCGCGCATCGGCTTCTGCAACACTCCGAAGGCGCCGAGCCGCGATGCCGCCATGCCTTGCGCGGCGGAGGCATAGCCGGTGACCAGCACCACCTCGATCGCCTCGCTTTCGGTGCGGCCGGCGATGGCGCGTTCGGCGAGCGCGATGCCATCCATCCCCGGCATGCGGATATCGCTGATCAGCGCACCGATGTCCGGCCGGCTGCACAGGATGCCGAGGGCGAGCTCGGCGGAGCTGGCGGACAGGACATGGAGCCCGCGGCGGGAGAGCGTGGTCGTCAGCTCCTCCAGCACCGCGGCCTCATCATCGACGACGAGGACGGACAGCGTGCTGCCCTGCTGCGTCACCTTGGCGCGTTCCGCATAGCTCTGCTGGGGCGCGGCCAGGTCATGGGCACTGCGAAAGCCAATTGGCACGTTCATGGTGCGGCTCCGTCGTTCCGTCGTCTGCTTCGGGCGTCGTCTGCTTCGGGCTCGACGGGACGGTGGGCCGGCATGTCCGGGACCGCT
>CANJXD010000460.1 GCA_947478535.1 Acetobacteraceae bacterium | reverse complement strand
GCCCCCCGGCGCCCACCACCAGGATCAGGTCGCCGGCTTCGCGTGGTCGCCATTGCGCCGACGGCTGCCGTTGCGGCGGAGCAGGAACTCGCGCCCGACCTTCACGCGCGACACACCGTCGTATTCCACGATATCGGCGGTGGCGTAGGTCTCGCTCCAGGCCTCCGGGATGAAGGACCCGGTGCCGACGACGTCGATCGGCGCCTTCGCCTCCGCCACCACGCGGCATTTGCCGACGCCGAAGCCGGACGAGGCGACGATCCGCACCTTCGGGAAGCCGGCTTCGTCCAGCGCCTCCCGCATCCGCCAGATCGCCGCGGCGGACACCCCGGTGCCAACAAGATGGCGGAGCTCGGTTTCGCTGCGATAGCGACGCACGGCCTGCGGCGCGTGGCGTTCTAGCACGGCGTAGGAGGAGCCGGGATCGAGCCCTTCCAGGAAGCGCCCGCCATGGGTATCGAGCCTGACCGCCATGCGCCCGGCAGAAGCCAGGTCCGGAAAGCGCTGGCAGACCACCAGACCATCCGTGATCTCCCGCCCGAAGTAATCGACGAGAACGGTGAGATTTTCCTCCGGGAAGGTCTCGTGGAACATCTCCGCCGCGCGCAGCGTGGTGCCAGCATAGCCGATCAAGGCATGCGGCATGGTGCCGAGGCCGCGCGGCGCTCCGAACCAATGCGCCGTCGCGTCGTTCGCATTACCGATGAAGCCCTTCGCGCCTTCCCGCTGCGCCGCGGCGCTGCCGATGGACGCCGCATAGGCCATCATGTTCTGCATCTCGGCACCCGCACAGTGCCGCGCATCCATGGCGAGGAAAGGCACGCCAGGCAGTTCCACCGCCATCTGATAGGCGTTGTGGGCGGCGACGCAGGCAGCACCCAGCTTCTGCAGCATGATCGTCTCGAGATCGGAGATCTGCACGAAGGAGCCGGAGAGGTAGAAGATCGGGTCACCCGCTCCGACCCAGTCCCCCTCCTGGTGCATCACCTCGATGTCGAAGGTTGTCCCGCGGCTGGCAGCGATTTCCTGGAGCCAGGCGATGGCGAGACGCGGGGCGGAAATCACTGGGCGACGCAGGAACACCGCATAGGTGACGCGACAATCACCGAATCGCGCCACCACGGCTTTGGTACGGTTGAAGTAGCTATCCGTCCACGCCTGGACGTCGTCCGCCGCCGGAGGAAGGCCCCGCCCCCCCGGCGGCATCACGGTCATTGCGCTGCCTGGGCGGGGAGCGTGTTGCTCCCGGGGCGACGCGCCTTGAGTTCCTCCGCGATGAGGAAGGCGAGTTCCAGCGACTGTTCGGCATTCAGCCGCGGATCGCAGAAGGTCGCGTAATTCTCGGCCAGATTCGCTTCCGTCAGGCGATGGGCGCCACCGAGGCATTCCGTGACGTTGAGGCCTGTCATCTCGACATGCACGCCACCCGGCACCGTGCCTTCGGCCGCGTGGCAGTCGAAGAAGCGCCGGACCTCGGACAGGATCGCATCGAAGCTGCGCGTCTTGTAAGCGCCAGCCTTCACGCCGTTGCCGTGCATGGGATCGCAGAGCCAGACCACGTTGCGGCCAGCCTGCTTCACCGCCCGCAGCAGCCCCGGCAGCTTCTGCTCAACCTTATCGGCCCCCATGCGGGAGATGAGGGTCAACCGCCCCTTCTCATTCCCAGGGTTCAGCGTCTCCGTCAGACGGACGAGCTCGTCCGCCTCCATCGTAGGGCCGACCTTCATGCCGATCGGGTTTTGCACGCCGCGCATGAACTCGACATGCGCGCCCTCGAGCTGCCGCGTGCGGTCGCCGATCCAGAGGAAATGCGCCGAACATGCCCAGTGTCGCCCAGGATGGACGGAGCTTTCCCGCGTCAGCGCTTCCTCGAAGGGCAGCAGCAGGGATTCATGGGAGGTATAGAACTCCGTCTCCCGCACCTGAGGCAGGTCCGACATGCCGCAGGCGGACATGAAGCCCAGTGTCTGGTCGATCCGATGAGCCAGGTCCTCGTATCGGCTGGCCAACGGGCTGCGACGGGCAAAATCCAGGTTCCACCGATGCACCTGGTGCAGGTCGGCATAGCCGCCAGTCGCGAAGGCACGCAGCAGGTTCAGCGTGGAGGCCGATTGGAGATAGGCGAATTCCATACGGGCGGGATCGGGGATCCGCTCCTCCGCCGTGAATTCCGGCCCATTGATGATGTCACCGCGATAGGAAGGCAGCGTCGTGCCATCCATCGTCTCAGTATCGGAACTGCGCGGCTTGGCGAATTGTCCCGCCATGCGGCCGAGCTTCACAACCGGCAGCCCGCCCCCGAAGGTGAGGACCACGGCCATTTGCAGCAGCACCCGGAAGGTGTCCCGGATGGTGTTGGTGTTGAAATCCGCGAAGCTTTCCGCGCAATCGCCACCCTGAAGGACGAACGCGGAACCATCGCCTGCACGCGCCAGCTGGGCCTTCAGCCGCTCAGCCTCACCTGCAAAAACCAGCGGGGGAAATCGGCGCAGCTTGGCTTCCATAGCCATGAGGCGGCTGTGGTCGGGGTATTCGGGTACCTGCCGGATCGGCATCGCCCGCCAAGAATCCGGGCTCCAAACGCGCGTCATTCTTCCTGTCCTGGCTTCACTCCGGGACCGACCTTAGCGGCAGGCGGCCCGGCGGGAAACTCCGCTTTTGTTGAGGGGGGCTGGCTGGGCTATTCGGCGGCGGCGCGAACGCCGGCCTCCCGCGCCCTCGTCCGCAGGGTCACAAATTCCTCCGCGGCGGTCGGGTGGATGCCGATGGTGCGATCGAAATCCTGCTTCGTCGCACCCATCACCACGGCGATACCGATGCCCTGCATGATCTCCGCCGCGTCCTCCCCGAGCATGTGGGCGCCGAGGATTTTCTGCGTGGCCTGGCAGACAACCAGCTTCATGATGGTCTTGCGACCATCCCGCTTGCTGATGGTGTGGCGCATCGGGGTGAAGCGGGTGAGGTAGATATCGACCGGCCCGCGCGCGGCGGCCTCGGCCTCGCTGAGACCCACCGTGCCGATGGGCGGCGTCGTGAAGATGGCAGTCGGCACATTCTCGTAATTCGCCCGGCGCGGTCTGTTGCCGAACAACGTATCGGCCAGGGCGTGACCGACGGCCGTCGCCATCGGCGTCAAATTCACGCGGTCCAGAACATCGCCGACCGCAAAGATGTGCCCGGCGCTGGTCGCATGGTCGTCATCGACGATGATGGCGCCGGCGGCCGTGGTCTTCACCCCCGCCGCAGCCAGGTTGAGCCCCTCGGTCTTCGGGGTGCGGCCAGTGCAGAAGAACACCGCATCCACCTCCCGCACGAAATTCGTGGAAAGGCCGAGCAGCAATTCGTCGTCCACCTTGGTGATGCGGGTCGGCGTCACATCCGGGTTGAGGCGGATGCCCTGAGCGACCAGCGCCTCAGCCAGCCCGGCGCGGATATCCTCATCGAAGCCCCGCAGCGGCAGCGGCGCGCGGTATATCAGGTCGACCTCCGCCCCCAGGCCACGCAGGATGCAGGCGAATTCGACGGCGATGTACCCGGAGCCCAGCACCGCCACCCGCTTCGGCAGGCGCTTCAGGGTGAACAGGTCATCGGAGACCAGTCCTAACTCGGCACCAGGAATATCCAGTTTCTGCGGCGTGCCGCCAACGGCAATCACGATCCGCGCCGCCGTCACCCGCCGATCACCGACTTGAAGCGTATGCCCGTCGATGAAAGTGGCGCGGGCGTCAAAGGTGGTGACTCCGGCGCCCTTCAGCAGCTTGTCATAGATGCCAGAAAGACGTGAAACCTCGGCATCCCGCGCGGCGGCAAGCTTTGCCCAGTCATGGCCATGGTTCTCGATGGTCCAACCAAAGGCCGCCGCATCGGCAGCCCAGGCCCCGTATTCGGCGGCGTTGACCATGATCTTCTTCGGCACGCAGCCGACATTGACGCAGGTACCGCCCCAGAAGCGTTCTTCCGCCACGCCGACCCGGGCGCCATGCCCCGCGGCGATACGCGCGCAGCGCACGCCGGCGGAACCCCCGCCAATGACGAAAAGATCGAAGTCGTAGGTCATTGCTCGCCTTTCGCGGAGACGGGGATCAGGTCCCGATCCCGCCGATCGCCAGATACTTGATCTCTAGATAGTCCTCGATGCCGTATTTTGAACCTTCACGACCCAGGCCGCTTTCCTTCACGCCCCCGAAAGGCGCGACCTCCGTCGAGATGATGCCCTCATTGATGCCGATGATGCCGCTCTCGATGGCCTCGGCCACGCGGAAGATGCGGCCGATATCGCGTGCGTAGAAATAGGCGGCCAAGCCGAATTCGCTGTCATTGGCGAGGGCCACCGCCTCCTCCTCGGTCCGGAACCGGAACAGCGGCGCCACTGGGCCGAAGGTTTCTTCCCGAAAAACCAGGGCATTGGCGGGCACATCGGCCAGGATCGTCGGCTCGAAGAAGTTACCGCCAAGGACGTGGCGCTTGCCGCCTGTCAGCACGGTGGCACCCTTCGCCGTGGCGTCGGCAATGTGTTCCTCCACCTTGGCGACCGCATCGGCGTTGATCAGGGGGCCCTGGGTCACGCCGGGCTCCATGCCCGGGCCCACCTTCAGGGCTTCCACAGCCACCTTCAGCTTCGCCGAGAAGGCATCATAGACGCCGTCTTGCACGAAGATCCGGTTGGCGCAGACGCAGGTCTGCCCGGTGTTGCGGTATTTGGACGCCATCACGCCGAGCACGGCCGCATCGAGATCCGCGTCGTCGAAGACGATGAACGGCGCATTGCCGCCCAGTTCCATCGATGTCTTCTTG
>CANJXD010000459.1 GCA_947478535.1 Acetobacteraceae bacterium | reverse complement strand
TCTCCCTGTTGCAGCGTTGCGTGCGGGAATCAGGCGGCGAGAGCTGGGCCATCGCCCTGGAATTCGATCTGCTGCGCCTGGAAAAGCGCATCGATGCTGTGGTGGTGATGCCGGGCGCGATCATCGTCCTTGAATTCAAGGTCGGCGCCACCGGGATCGACAATACGGACCGTGCCCAGGCCTCCGATTATGCGCAGGACCTGTTCGACTTCCATGCGGACAGCAGACGGCACCCGATCCAGCCGATCGTGGTCGCCACCCGCCATATGGCACCGGCGCCGTTCCAGATGCCCCTGCCGGTCGCCGGCGTGCTTCCCGTGGCGGAGGCGAATGAGGAAACGCTCTCGCCCCTGCTTCGGCTTTTGGCCGCGAGCCTCGCGGGAACGGGCGAGCCGCTCGGCATGGCATGGTGTGACGCGCCCTATCGCCCGGTGCCGAGCATCGTCGAAGCCGCGGCCACGCTGTTCGCGCGCAACAGCGTGGCGGAGATCACCGCCGCACGCGCCGATGCCGCCAACCTGACGACTACGACGGCGGCCATCGAGCGGGCGCTGGGGCATGCGCGGGACAGGGGGGATCGCGTCGTCGTCTTCGTCACCGGCATTCCCGGCGCTGGCAAGACGCTCTGCGGCCTCAACGTGGTGTTCGGTGAGTTGCGGCGCGCCGGCACTGCCTTCCTGACCGGCAATGCGCCGCTGGTCGCCGTGCTGCGGGAAGCGCTGGCTTGCAACCGCGCCGGTATCGATCTCCAGCGCGGGCCTAGTGCCGATCCGCTGCGGCGCAGCCTCTCGCCGAAACTCCGGCAGGCGCGGCACGAGGCGACGCAGGCGTTGCAGAACGTACATCGATTCCTGGCCGACAATGCGGACCGCACCTCCGCACCGGCGGAACGCATGATCGTCTTCGATGAGGCCCAGCGCGCCTGGGATGCCGCGCAGGCCATGCGCGACACCCAGCGACGTGTCAGCACGCTGCGCATGAGCGAGCCTGCCCACGCGCTCGACATCATGGGTCGGCATGACGGCTTCACCGGGATCGTCGCGCTGATCGGTAACGGGCAGGAGATCAACACTGGCGAGGCCGGGCTGCGCGAATGGGGCAATGTCATCGCCACCACGCCGGGATGGCGCGCCGTCGCCGCGCCACGCGCACTTGGCGCCGCCGATCCCGCGCAGCGTCTGGCTGACGGTCACCCTGACTGGCTTACCATCGATGAGGCGCTGGACCTGACGGTGTCGCTCCGCAGCGTCCGGTCTGATGCCGCGGCGGGCTGGGTGGATGCCGTGCTGCGAGGCGAGCAGCGGGAAGCGGCCGGCATCGCGCAGGGCGTGGCGGATGGCCTGCCCTTCTTCGTCACGCGTGATCTGGACGAGGCCCGATCGGCGCTGCGGCGCCTGACGCCCGGGCTGCGCCGCGCCGGCTTCGTCCGTTCCTCCGGCGCGCGGCGCCTGCGTGGGGAGGGCTTCGACGCCCAACTCATTGGCACGGAGGAGCCCGTCGCTTGGTTCCTGGAACGCTGGCCGGATATCCGGGCCTCCGATGCGCTGGAAGTGGCGGCCACGGAGTATGCCTGCCAGGGGTTGGAACTCGATACGGTGGGGCTCGCCTGGGGCGGGGATTTCCGTCGTACGCCGGAGGGCTGGCAGGCCCGCAGCTTCGTGGGGAATGACTGGCAGGTCGTTCGGAAGAGGACGGAGGCAGGTTTCGTCCGCAACACCTACCGTGTGCTGCTGACCCGCGCCCGCTACGAGACGGTGATCTGGGTGCCGCGCGGCAGTCAGCCCGGGGATGCCTTCCATGACCGCACGCGCGATGCCGCCGAGTATGACGCCATCGCCGATTTTCTTCTCGCCTGCGGCGCGAGACCGCTGGAGGCGCAGGCCGTGACGCAGGACGCCGCCCCTGCCCTGCTGCTATAGCGCCGCCCCATGCGCCACATCCTCCTCCTCCTGCTCCTCGCCACGCCGCTGCGGGCGGAGGAGATCAAGCTGGCCACCTGGAATATCGCCTGGCTCACACTCAAGCCAGCCGGCCACCCGGACCTACCGCGGGACCTGGTGACGCGGCAGGCGCAGGATTGGCCCTTGCTGCGCGGCTATGCCCAGCGCCTCGCCGCGGATGTCGTGGCGTTGCAGGAAATCGATGGCGTGGAGGCCGCCGCCCGGGTCTTCGACCCCGCGACCTATGCCATCCACCTGACGGATGAGGACGACATCCAGCGCCCCGGCTTCGCCGTGCGGCGGGGCCTCAGGATGACGCCGCAGCCGGACCTCGCGGCGCTCGACCTGCGCGCGGGGGCGCGGCGGAGCCTGCGGAGGGGGGCGGATGTGCTGGTGGAAGCGCCGTCCGGCGCCCGGCTGCGGCTGCTGTCCGTGCATCTGAATGCGGGGTGCCGGGAGGATGCGCTCGGCGCCGGGGCGTCCCGCGACTGCGAGGCGCTGGAACGGCAATCGACGATCATCGCCCGCTGGGTGGAGGCGCGGCGGCGGGAAGGCGTGGCCTTTGCCGTGCTCGGGGATTTCAACCGGCGGCTGGCGGAGGGCGATGATTTTCTCAAGCCTCTGGAAGCCGGCGGGCCGTTGGCGCGGCCGACCGCGGGGCTTTCCTCCCCCTGCTGGGCAGATGCGCGGGGTGGGCGAGCCTTCATCGACCATCTGCTGCTCGGCGGTGCCGCCGCCGAATGGCTGGTGCCGCGCAGCATGGCGGTGATGGTCTATGCGGAGCGGGAACGCGGCTTCCGGGACCGGCTGTCCGACCACTGCCCCGTCAGCATCCGCCTGCGGCTGCCCTGATCCGCCAGGGCGTGCCATGGTCCGCCCATGACGCTCTTCGCCCGGATCACCCTCCCGCTCGCCGGACTCAATTTCGTCAACCAGGCCAGCCGTTCGATGGTGGCGACGGTCAGCGCGCTGCTGGCGATGGAATTCGGGCTTTCCGCCAGCGAGTTGGGCATGCTCGCCGCCATCTTCTTCGCCAGCTACGGCCTGGCGCAATTGCCGGTGGGGCTGGCGATCGACCTCTGGGGCGCGCGGCGCGTGCAGACGGTGCTGGGGCTGGTCTCGGCGCTGGGGTTTCTCATCTGCGCTTTCGCGGCGGGGCCCTGGATGCTGGCGGCGGGGCGCGCGGTCACCGGGCTCGGCATCTCGGCCGGGTTGATCGCGATGATCAAGGTGAACACCCAGTGGTATCCGCGGGACCGCATTGCGGCGATGACGGGGCTCGGGGTCTTCGTGGGGTCCTGCGGCAGCGTCTCCGCCACCGTGCCGGTCGCGCTGCTGGTGCCGGAGATCGGCTGGCGCGGCGTCTTCGGGGTGCTGGCGGTGATGTCGGCCGGCGTTGCCGCCTGGATATTCCTCAGTGTCCCGGATCGGGGGCCAGGGGCGGCGCCGCCGAAGCTGCGGAGCTTCGGGGCGGAATTGCGGGAGTTTGGGCGCATCTTCGCGCATCCCGCCTTCCTGCGCTTCGCGCCGGCGGTGGCGCTGCTGTCATCCCTCAACTTCATCTACCAGGGGCTCTGGGCCGGGCCCTGGCTGCGCGATGTCGGCGGGCTCGACGTGGCGGGGATGGCGGGGCTGCTGATGGTCTATTCCTTCGGCCTGATGGTCGGCAGCGCCGGCACCGGCCAGGCGGCGTCCTTCCTGCAACGGCGCGGCGCCAGCCCGATGCTGGTGCCCTGCATCGCCATGGCGACCATCGCCATCATCCAGCTCGCGCTGATTGTCCTGCCCTGGCGCAACCCGGCGCTGCTTGGCGTGCTGTGGTTCATCTTCGCGCTGGCGGGCTCGGCGGGGCCCACGGGCTATGCCGCGATCGGGCAGCGCTTCGGGGCCGAATTCGCCGGCCGTGTGGCTACGGCGATCAATGCGGCGATGCTCGGCCTGGTCTTCGTGCTGCAGAATGTGATCGGCTGGATCCTGGACCTCTGGCCCCGCTTGGCGAATGGGGGGTGGGACCCCGCGGGCTATGGCTGGGCGCTCGGGCTGACACTGTTCTTGCAGGCGCTCGCGGCGGCCTGGATGCTGAAGCCCGAACGAACGACGTAGCGGAGGAAGCCCCATGGACAAGCGGATCGAGAAGCTGCTGGCCCGCTACCGGGTGGAGAATGGCGGGAAGTTTCGGCTGAAGGACCATGACCCCGGCGATACCGCGGGGCTCGACCTGAACAAGGACGAAGCCGCGGCGATGTTGCAGAAGGGGGTCGAATTCCTCTCGGCGCAGCAGGACATGCTGTACGCGCAGGATCGCTGGTCCGTGCTCTGCATCTTCCAGGCGATGGATGCGGCCGGGAAGGATGGCGCGATCAAGCATGTGTTTTCCGGCATCAATCCGCAGGGCTGCCATGTCGTCCCCTTCAAGGCGCCGTCGAGCCTGGAGCTGGACCATGATTTTCTCTGGCGGCACCTGACGAACCTGCCGTCCCGCGGGCAGATCGGCATCCACAACCGGTCCTGGTACGAGGAAGTGCTGGTGGCGCGGGTGCATCCCGCGGTGATCGCCGGGCAGAAGCTGCCGCCGGCGCTGGTGACGAAGAAAATCTGGGACCAGCGGCTGAGCGATATCGCGAATGTCGAATCCTATCTCGGCCGGCAGGGCACGGTGGTGCTGAAATTCTTCCTGCATGTGAGCAAGGAGGAACAGAAGGCCCGCTTCCTCAGTGTCCGTCTCCGAAGATGTTGAATCCCTTGAGTCTCTTGTGATTCGCTGTGGTCCCAGCCGATTCGCAGGGTCTGACGATGTGGACTGCCGAGAACCGCCCTTTCTACGAGCGTAGCAAGCTGCGCTACCCAAGCGACCTGAC
>CANJXD010000458.1 GCA_947478535.1 Acetobacteraceae bacterium | reverse complement strand
ACCTGGTGGGCTTCGATGAAGCCACCTTTGACCGGATCGTGGGGGATTACGCCACCTTCGCCGCCGGCCTCGGCTTCCAGACCATGGTGCCGGTGCCGATCTCCGCCCGGTTCGGCGACAATGTGACGTCCCGGTCGGGCAACACGCCCTGGTATCGCGGCCCCACTTTGATGGCCCATATCGAGCAGGTGGATGCGGATCATGACGCGGCCGCCAAGCCGTTCCGCTTCCCCGTGCAATGGGTGAACCGCCCGAACCTCGATTTCCGTGGCTTTTCCGGCACCGTCGCCTCCGGCCGCGTCGCGGTCGGGGATGCGCTGGTTGTTGCGGCGTCGGGGCGCACCAGCCACGTCTCCCGCATCCTCGGCCCGGGCGGCGACCAGCAGACCGCCCAGGCGGGGGAAGCGATCACCATCGCCCTGACGGATGAGGTGGATGTGGCGCGCGGCGACGTGCTCGCGCCCCTCTCCGATCGCCCGACGGTGACGGACCAGTTCGCCGCCCATGTGCTGTGGATGGATGAGGAGCCGATGCTCCCCGGCCGCCAGTACCTGATGCGGATGGGCAATCTCTGGACGCCGGTCTCCATCACCGGGATCAAGCACAGGATCGACGTCAACACGCTGGAACAGCAGCCGGCGAAGCGGCTCGACCTGAACGAGATCGCCTTCTGCAACCTTTCCGCCGCGCAGCGCGTGCCGCTCGACCCCTATGAGGAGAACCGGCTGACCGGGGCCTTCATCCTGGTCGACCGCTTCACCAACCGAACCGCCGGCGCCGGCATGGTGGCCTATTCGCTGCGGCGCGCGATGAATATCCACCATGAGGAATTCCTCGTGGACAAGGCCGCCCGCGCGGCGCTGGACCACCAGAAGCCGGTGGTGCTCTGGTTCACTGGCCTGTCCGGCTCCGGCAAATCCACCATCGCCAAGCTGGTGGAACAGGTCCTGCACAGCGAGGGCCGGCACACCTACACGCTGGATGGGGACAACCTCCGCCACGGGCTGAACCGCGACCTCGGCTTCACCAATGCCGACCGGGTGGAGAATATCCGCCGGGTGGGTGAGGTGGCGAAGCTGTTCATCGATGCCGGCCTGATCGTCATCTGCTCCTTCATCTCCCCCTTCCGGGCAGAGCGCCGGATGGTGCGGGAGATGATGGGGGAGGGCGAGTTCATCGAGGTCTTCGTCGATACCCCCATCGAGGAATGCGTGAAGCGGGACCCGAAGGGGCTCTACGCCAAGGCGATGAAGGGCACGATCCAGAACTTCACCGGTGTCTCCAGCCCCTATGAGGCGCCGGAATCCCCGGAGTTGCAGATCGAGACCGTGGGCAAGACCCCGGCGGAAGCGGCGGAGATCGTGATCGCGCACCTGCGCGGCCTGATGCACGGGTAGCGACCCGGTGCCGCTGGGCTTGGAGGCGCGGGACGGGCGTGATGGCGGGCAGCCGTCAGGGTTGCCCGCATGCTGATGGAGTTACTCTTTGCCGAACGGGCCGAGATGTACCTCCGCCAGGCGGCGGCGGCGGGCACCGGCCCCTGCATCTTCGTCCATGTGCCGAAGACCGCGGGGACCTCGCTGCGGGCAGAGATCGCCTCCTTCCTCACGCCCGAGGTGAACATCACCGTCGATTACCGCGACACCACGCGCAGCTTCCACCTGCGGATGGATGATGCGGTGACGCGGTTCCTGGAGGGCGCGGCGCTGCGGCCGGTGCGCTTCGCCTCCGGCCACATCCTGGCGCGGCACGTCGAACAGATTCGCGAAGCCCTGCCGGATGCCCGCTTCGTCACCCTGCTGCGGGACCCGGTGGAGCGCGTGGTGTCGGATTATCGCTACCAGCGATCGCCGCGGCATCCGCTGCACCGCGAATTCGCCGCCCGGGTGCCGACGCTCGCCGACTATGTCGCGCTGAAGCCGGAAGCCAACAAGATGGCGACGCATCTGGCCCCGGCGCCCGTGGTCAGCCGGGGCGATGCCGCGGGGGTCATCCACTACGTCCTGCGCCGCTTCCTGTTTGTCGGCCTGCAGGACCTCTATCCCCTGTGCTTCCGGACCCTGACGACCATCCTCGGATCGCCACGTTCGCCGAGCCTGCGGGAGAATGTGAATGATGGGACGGGGCCGGAGGGTGAGGCGCAGGATCGGGAGGTGACGCCGGAGCTGGCATCCCGCATCCGCGCGGCCAATCCGCTGGATGTCGCGCTGTATGAGCATTTCGACCGCGGCTATCGCGTCGTCCAGGCGCAGCTCGCGCGGCATTTGCCCCCGTCGTGACCCGCGCCGCGACGCCGCTCGGCCTGCTATTCGGCGGGGAGTTCGGCGCCTGGATCGCAACGGCCGGCCAGCCGGTGCCGCCGCTCTGGCTGTTCGTGCATGTGCCGAAGACCGCGGGCAGCAGCCTGGCGGCGGACCTGGCGAGCCACCTCGCTCCCTATCGCAGCATCCACATCGATCACCTCGACCAGGACCGGCCCGCGGTGGAACGCTTCGACATCGCGGTGGACCAGGCCCTCGTGGCCCATGCCGCGGCGCCATTCCGCTTCGCCTCCGGCCATGTGCAATACCGGCATGTGGAACGGATGCGCCGTGCCGTGCCGGGGATGCGGTTGATGACGATGCTGCGGGAACCCAGCGCGCGGCTGGTCAGCGACTATCTGTACCAGCGCTCACCGATGCACCCCTTGGCGGCGGAGGTCCGGCGCCGGGTGCCGGATTTCGAGGCTTTCCTCGCCCTCAAGGGGCCGCGCAACCGCATGGCGCGCCACCTGCTGCCCGCCGCCCTCATCGAGGCCGGGGACACCGCCGCCGCGATCGCGCAGATCGAGCGGGATTTCGCCTTTGTCGGCGTGCAGGAACGCTACGCGCTGTGCTTCCGCGCGCTGACCGCCATGCTCGGCCGCTCAAGGGCGCCGGGGGAGAGCAAGCGGGTGAACAGCGCGGCGGCGGAAGAACGCGCTGACATCGCGGCGCGGCTGAAGGAGCCGGATTTCGCGGCGCGCATTGCCGCGGCGAATGCGATGGACGTCGCGCTGTGGCGGTACTTCGCCGCCCGGTGGGATGCCATAGCGGCGCCGTTGGAAGCCTGGCTGAACCCCGCTGGCTAACCCGGTCGCCTAACCCGGTCGCCTAACCAGGGGGGCGCGCCCCAGGGCGAGGTCGGCTGCCGGTGATGGCGAGGGACAGGGTGCGGGCGCGGCCGGACCAGGCTTCCGCCTCCCCGGCCGCGAGCCCCGCGGTCAGCGCGGCGCGCTTGGCCAGCGGGGGCAGCACCTCCGCCAGCGCGGCGACCAGGGCACGGTCATGCGCAGTGGCAAGCTGCGCGAGGCTGCCGGCCGGGGCATCGCTCTCCAGCCGCCAGAAGGGGCCGTACTGGTCCGTCCGCTCGCCCGGCCAGGTGTCGAACATCTGCGGCCAGCCCGCCATTTCGCGGAACTCCAGCCCGATCACACCGCGCCGGTCGAACAGCTTCAGGCGCAGCGACCGCCATAGCCCAGCCGGCGCGACCAGGCCGGTGACGCCGATATCGAGGTGCCGGTAGCTGCCATCCGTGTGAGCCATGTGCTGGAACAGGCGGAGATCCTGGAAGGCGGTCGCGCCATGGCTGGGGTCTCCCGCCGGGAAGCTGGGCAGGGCCGCGCGCAGGCTCGCGGCCTCCGCCGGTGCGCCAGGGCTGCCACCGGAGAGCTTCGGCTGTGGTCCTCCGGTCCGGAAGGCGACGCCACCGCTGATCGGCATCGCCGCCCCGAAGCCTGCGAAGGGCAGGCCGGGTGGGCGCGGTGCGGCTGCGGCCGGCGCGGCTGCCTCGGCGGGCAGGGTGATGGAAGGGCGGATACCAGGCCGCATGGTGCCGGAGGTCGGCAGGCTGACCGCCATCGGCCGAGGCGGCGGCGCCGCTTCCGCCGGTGCCTGGCGCGGCGCCCCCGCCGCCCCGGTGCCAAGGGCGAGGCGCGCCAGTTCCACCGTCACCGGCGCCACCCCGCCATGCCGCAGGCGGAGCGTCAGCGTCACCGCACCGTCGGGTGCGGGGGGCAGGGGCAGCGTGATGCTGGCCGCGCCGGTTTCTGCGATCGGACGCCAGGTGCTGTCCCGCGCCGCGCCATCGGCCTCGGCCACCAGCCGTATCTCAAGCCCGGTGGCCGCACCGACCCGCAACCGGCATTCCGCCAGCGCCAGATCGGCCGGCCCACAGGGCCATGCAGGCAGGCCGATGCGCGCTTCCCCGCCCGGAGGCAGGGCGAGCAACAGCCGCGCCGGTTCCGCCCCGGCGGCCACCAGGCTGGCCTCGGCGCCTTCCACCTCCGCCGCTTCCAGGGCGCCCTCCGGCAGCGGCAGGGCGAGGCCGGGGGATGGCGCAGGCAGGTCGAGCAGCGCCCAGTCGAGATAGCGCGGCGCGAGGCGATGCCCGGGCTCCGCCACCGCGGCCCGCAGCGCCAGCGGTGCATCTGTCGCACCGCTGGCGGACAGGGTGATGCCATCCTCCGCCATCACCTCCAGCACCGCCTCCGCCGCGCCCGGCGGGGCGGGCTCCGGCAGGTCCAGCGCCAGCCAGCCGATTGCCGGGGAGGGCACCGTCCAGGCGCCAAGGATGCGCCCCGCGGCGATCAGCCGCACCCTCAGCGCGGCCTCTGGCGACGTGGCCGCGACATGCAGGGCGATGCCGCTGAGCCCTTCCGCCGGGCGGCCGAGGGGCTGGGTGGCGCGGGCCGGCGGCGTGGCGGCGCCTGGGGCCGGCGGCAGGTCGATCACCCCGCGCGGCAGCGGCGCCGGCTGGCCGGCGAGACGGCGCGCGAGCGCCCCGCGCGCGGCCTCGGACTGCGT
>CANJXD010000457.1 GCA_947478535.1 Acetobacteraceae bacterium | reverse complement strand
GTGGGGGAGACGTTGCGGCGGCGTGGCTGCTGCTGCTGTGTTGTCCGGGGCGCCTGGCTGCGTGCCGCGGGGCGAGGTCGCGCCGCCTGTTCGCGCACCCGGCGGGTGCGGTCGGGGTCCGCCGCACCCGGGCCGGGGGCGGAGGACAGATCCTGGCGCATGTCCCAGCCCTGGCCATGCATCGTCCCGGCGTTGGAGCCGGTGAGCGGTGCGGATTGCGCGAAGGCCAGCCCGGGTGCGCCCAGCAGCGGCAGCACGACGAACACGGCGAGGCTGAAGCGGCGGGTCATGGCGGTCCTCCGGTCGGGCATCAGGACAGGCGGCAGAGCAGGCCAGCCATCAGCCGGGCCCGCGGTTCCATGCTGGCGATGATGACATGTTCATCCAGCGTATGCGCCCCGGCACCGGCGATGCCCAATCCATCCAGCGTCGGGATGCCCATGGCGCCGGTGAAATTGCCATCGGACCCGCCGCCCGAGGATTGCGGAGGGATATCGAAGCCGAGCCCGAGCGCGATCGCCCGCGCCTCCGCATGCAGGGCGCGCACGCCGGCATCGGCTTCCCACACCGGGCGCGTCACGCCCCGCGTCACGTCCAGCACCACATCGGGGTTGGAGGCTTTCAGCGCCAGCATCCGCTCCACCCCGGCGTCGAGATCCGCCTGGCGCTTGGCCATGGACAGCACTTCGGCGTCGCAATGCGTGGCCACGCAATTCACCCATTGCCCGCCATGGATCACCCCGGCGGAGAAGGTGCAGTCTTCCGTCGTCATCGCCTCGATGGCGAGGATCTGGCGGCACATCTCCCGGATCGCGGAACGCCCCTCCCCGAGTGTGATCCCGGCATGGGACGGCCGCCCGGTCGTCCTCAGCCTGAAGCGGGCAATGGCGTAGCGGCCAGTTACCACACCGCCATCCGGCCGCGCGGGTTCGGGCACAAGGACGTATTTCGCCCGCGCCGCCTCGGCCTCGATCAGGTCCCGCGTCGAAGGGCTGCCGACCTCCTCATCGGGCGTCAGCAGCACGGTGATGGGCAGCGGCGTGGGGATGCCCGCACGCAGCAACTGGCGCACCGCCTCGAAGGCCAGGTAGGTGCCGCCCTTCATGTCAAAGATGCCAGGGCCCCAGGCACGGCCGCCCTCTCGCCGGAAGGGCAGCTTCTCCAGGGTCCCGATGGGGTGGACGGTATCGAGATGCGCCATGATCAGCACGCCGGGGGCGGCATCGCCGGCGGGATGCGGGAAGCGGGCACGGACGCAGCCGGC
This sequence comes from Acetobacteraceae bacterium, assembly GCA_947478535.1. Next base: position 3,569 of record CANJXD010000457.1, on the reverse strand, counting down.
GAAGCCCATGCGGCCGGGAATGCGCTCGATCCGCGCGCCCATCAGCGCCAGATCGCGCGCGGCGAGGGACAGCATGCGCTCGACCGCCGGGGCGTCGAAGGTGGGGCTTTCGCATTCCACCCATTCCCGCAGACCGGCCAGCATGGTGTCCGCATCGAAGGGCAAATCGGTCCAGGGCTGGGTGCTGGCGGGGGCTGGCATGGGGTGTGGTCTCCGGATTTCGGCGAATCCTGCCTGACGCAGCGCTCATGTGCCAGATGGGCGGGATGCTGATAGGGTGGAGGGAATGAGTGGCACATCCCAGGCTAACCCCCCCCGTCCCCGCCTCGTCCCCCAGGCTGGCCCCGCCGCCTGGAAGGCCGCGGACCTGCGCGCCACGGACTGGATGATCCCGGTCGGCGCGGAGGATGCGGCGGAGTTGGAAGCCGCGCTCGCGGCACTCGGCGGGCGCGTGCCGCAATTGGCGACCGAAGCGCCCCTGGCCCGGCTTGGCGCCGTGCTGCGTGGGGCGGTGGCGCGCCTCGACACCGGGCGGGGCCTCGCCGTGCTGCGTGGCTTGCCGCTGGACCGGCTGGGGGAGGCGATGGCGGAGCCGTTGCTGATGGCGCTCGGCGCGCATCTCGGCCGCGCTGTCGTCCTCCCCGGGCACGCCGCCATCGAGCGCCTGGAAAGCCCGGCGAGCAACCTGCTGCGCTGGCGGTTTCATGCCGATGCGGCGGATATCGTGGCCCTGCTGATCCTGCGCCAGCCGCCGGAGGTCGATCCGGTGATGCTGGTGGCCGCCGGGACCGTCCACAACGAGATGATGAAGCGCAACCGCGCCGCGCTGGAACTGTTGCACCACCCCCTGCCCCACGCCGCGCCCGGCGGCGGGGTGGTGGACTTGCCGGTGTTCAGCAGCGCCTCCGGCGCCTTCATCGGCCGCTATGCCCGCGATGCGATCGATGCCGCGCAGGCGCTGCCGGAAACCCCGCGCCTGACGGCCGCGCAGATGGAGGCGCTGGATATGCTGGACGGCATCTGCGCTGAGCCCGGCCTGGCGCTGCGGCTCGATGTGCGGCCCGGCGATGTGCTGCTGTTCAACCCGCTGCAGGTCTGGAAGCGGCAGGCCGAACCGCTGGGCCCGCCGGAGGGAGAGGCGCCGCCCGCGGCGTCCCGCCAGGCGCTGCGCCTGCTGCTGCTGACGGAGAATTCGCGCGCCCTGCCGCAGGGGCTCGTGGCACTCGGCGCCGCACCCATAACGGGCACTTCGAGCATGGTAGGGGGCTGACCGATGCGTATCCTGATCGTCAACGGCAACACCACGGAAGCGATCACGGAGGCCTGCGTCACCGCCGCGCGCGCCGCCGCCGCGCCCACCACCATCATCCTGGGCGCGACACCCGCCTTCGGCCCGACCGTCGTCTCCACCCGGGTCGAGAATGCCATCGCCGCGCATGCCATCCTGTCCACGCTGGCCGAGCATGCCGGGCGGGTGGATGGCGTGATCCTGGCGATCAGTCACGACACGGCGCTGGAAGCGGCGCGGCAATTGATGCCGTGCCCAGTGCTCGGCATGACCGAAGCCGCCTGCATGACCGGCTGCATGCTCGGCGGCAATTTCGGTGTACTGACCCTCGGCCATGTCGCGGCCTATGAAGAACTGGTGGCGCGGCATGGGCTGATGGCCCGCTGCGCCGATGTGCGCGGCGTGGCGGCGACGCCGCTCGATGCGCTGCGGGACCCCGAGGGCGTGGCCGCCATGGTGCTGGCGGAAGCGCTGGAGATGGCTGCGCATTGCGATTCGATCGTGCTGGGCGGCGCCGCCCTGGCCGGCATGGACCGAAAGCTGCAGGCGGATTGCCCGGTGCCGCTGCTCGATGGCATCGCCTGCGCGGTAAAACTGCTGGAAGGGCTGGTCGCGATGGGCCTGCCGAAGCCGCGCGCCGGCAGCTACGCACCGCCTTCGAACCGCGGCAGCACCGGGCTTTCCCCGGCACTGGCGGCGATGCTCAAGGGCGGCTGAACCGGGCCGCGGCAGGCAGGCGAAGGCGACGTAAAAGCAAAAGGTTACACGAAGATTGCGCGTTTGAAACTTTCAGAACCCTTCCCCTGCGGCTAGCGTCCGCCCGGGGGGAAGCGGCCAGGGGTTGAGCCGCCCCTGGAGATTCGGAATGGATTCGCTACTCGGGCAGGGCGCTCAGTTCCTGCAGATTCTTTGGCTCAACATCATCTTGTCCGGCGACAATGCCGTGGTGATCGGGCTGGCGGCCGCGGGGCTGCCTGACCATTTGCGCGGCAAGGCGGTGCTGTTCGGCATCGTCGCTGCGGCCGTGCTGCGTATCATCTTCTCGATCTTCGCCACCTACCTGCTTGGGCTTTGGTGGATCGAGATCGTCGGCGGCCTTGCGTTGCTCTACATCGCCTGGGGCTTCTGGAGCGAGCTTCGCGCGAAGGATAGCGAGGGCGAGGGCGGCGAAGGGCATGAGCACAAGGAAAAGACGCTCATGCAGGCGCTGTGGCAGATCATCATCGCCGATGTGTCGATGAGCCTGGACAACGTCCTGGCCGTTGCCGCCATCGCGCGCAACAACCTGCCGATGCTGGTGGCCGGCCTGCTGATCTCCATCGTGCTGATGGGTGCGCTGGGCGGGTTCCTGGCCAAGCTGCTCGATCGGTACAAGATCATCGCCTATGTCGGCCTGGCGCTGATTGCCTATATCGGCGTCGAGTTGCTGTGGGAGGGCGCCCAGGCCGCCAATTTGGCGCTGGAACTTGGCCTGCCGATCCCGGCCCCGGCCCACTGATTACGTTGCCCCGGGGCGGCTCAAGCCGCCCCGGGGTTTTCATACCGGGATTGAACGCCCGGTCGCCCTTCACCTATACCCGTCTCTGAAGCAGGTTGCCGGCAATGGCGCCGCACTTGGGGAGACGTCACATGAGCCTGACCCGTCGCGTTGCCTTCGCCACGGCTTTGACCTTACCGCTGGCCGCCGCACCCGCGCTCGCGCAGACCCAGATCACCGTCCAGCACCCGCTGCCGCTGAACAGCCACTACGGCGCCGGCGCGACTGCGTTCAAGGACGCGTTCGAGCGTGCGGCCGGCGCGCGCTACCGCGTCACCATCCAGCGCAACGACAATGAGCGCGAGATGATCGAGAGCGTGCAGATCGGCACGCTGGACTGCACCATGACCTCCACCGGCCCGGTCGGGAACTTCGTGCCGGAGACACGCAACCTCGATGTCCCCTTCCTGTTCCGTGACTACGCCCATGCCCGCGGCGTGCTGGACAGCCAGATCGGCCAGGACATGCTGGGCCGCTTCACGCCGCGCGGCCTAGTCGGTGTGGTGTGGATGGAAAACGGCTTCCGCCACCTGACGAATTCGCGGCGCGAGGTGAACACCCCGGCCGATGTGCGCGGCCTCAAGGTCCGCACCATGGAAAACCAGGTGCATATGCGCGCCTTCACGACGCTTGGCGCGCTGCCCACGCCGATGGCCTTCTCCGAACTCGTCCCCGCCTTGCAGCAGGGCACGGTGGATGGGCAGGAGAACCCCATCCCGGTGATCGTGGCGAACAACCTGAACC
>CANJXD010000456.1 GCA_947478535.1 Acetobacteraceae bacterium | reverse complement strand
GCAGCAGGTTCACCACCTGCGCCTGGATGGAGACATCCAGCGCCGAGACCGGTTCGTCGCACACGACGAAATCCGGCTGCGTCGCCAGCGCCCGCGCGATGACGATGCGCTGGCGCTGGCCGCCGGAGAACTGGTGCGGAAAGCGGTCCGCCGCATCCACGGGCAGGCCGACGAGCCGCAGCAGGTCCTGCACGCGCGCTTCCTGCGCCGGCTGCGCGATGCCGCCGAAGCGCATCGGCACGATGAGACTGGCGCGCACGGACATGCGCGGGTCGAGCGAGCTGTAGGGGTCCTGGAAGATCAGCTGGAAGTGCCGTCGGCGCTGGCGCAGTGCCTCCGCATCCAGCGCGGTCACCTCCTCCCCCCGGAACCAGACGCGGCCATCGGTGGGCTCCACCAGGCGCAGCAGCAGGCGGCCGAGTGTCGATTTGCCGCAGCCGCTTTCACCCACCAGGCCGAGCGTTTCGCCCCGCGCGATGGTGATATCCACGCCATCGACGGCACGCACCTCCTGCGCGGGCCGGCGCGCGAGCGTGGCCGCGATGCCGCGGGCGATGGGGAAGGCCTTGCTGAGACCTTCCGCGCGCAGAAGAGCGCTCATGCCTCGGCCACCTCCGTCACCCGCAGGCAGGCGGCCTGTCGGGCACCCTGCGCCAGCATGGGTGGCACGCCGCGCGTGCAATCCCCCGCGGCGAGCGGGCAGCGCGGGGCGAAGGCACAGCCCGGCGGCAGCGCTTCGAGGCGCGGTACCATACCCTCGATGGCCGAAAGGCGCGCCACATCCTCCTCGATCCGCGGGACGCTCGAGAGCAGGGCGCGGGTGTAGGGATGCAGCGGTGCGGCGAAAGCGGCGCGGGCGGGACCGCGTTCGACGACGCGGCCGGCATACATCACCGCTACCTCCTCCGCGAAGCCGGCGACGAGTTCGAGGTCGTGGCTGATCAGCAGGATCGCCATGCCGCGTTCCTGGCGAAGATCCGCCAGGAGATCGAGAATCTGCGCCTGGATCGTCACGTCCAGCGCCGTCGTTGGTTCATCGGCGATCAGCAGCGCGGGATCGCACGCCAGCGCCATCGCGATGACGGCGCGCTGGCGCATGCCGCCGGAAAGCCGGTGCGGATAGTCCTCGGCCCGCCGGGCCGCATCGGGGATGCCGACGCGGTCGAGCAGCGCCACAGCCTGTCGCCACGCCTCCGCCTTCGGCAGCCGCCGATGCACCACGAGGGTTTCCGAGACCTGCGCGCCAATGCTGTGCAGCGGGTTCAGCGCCGTCATCGGTTCCTGGAAGACCAGCCCGATGCGCGCACCGCGCACACGGCGCAACGCCCGCTCCGGCAGGCGCAGCAGGTCCTCACCCTCGAAGATGATGGAGCCGGCGGTGACGCGGATCGCGGGCGGCAGAAGGCCCATGATGGCCAGGGCCAGCATGGACTTGCCGCTGCCGGATTCCCCCACGATCCCCAGCGCGCCACCCGGCCGCAGCGTCAGCGCGACATCATCCAGCGCCCGATGCGTACCCTCGCGCCGCGCAATCGCCGTGCACAGGCCGGCGACTTCCAGCAGTGGCGCATCCCTGGTGCTTCGAGACACGATGGCGGGGCCCTCTCAGCGGCCCCCGCACTATAGACGCTGGCGGCCCAGGGGCCACTGCCCTCAATCATCCTCCGCGATGACGACGCGCTTCGGCCACAGGCCGACCACCAGGATGAGGGCGGCAGTGCAGAGCAGCGTGATGGAGATCGGGCTGGCGACGAAGACGGAGAACTCGCCATCCGAGATGTTCAGCGCCTGACGGAAGCTGCGTTCCAGAATCGGCCCCAGCACGAAGGCCAGGATCAGCATGCCGAGGTTGAAACCGTGCAGGCGCAGATAGTAGCCGATGAAGCCGAACAGCACCGCGATGATGACACCGGAGACATCGCCCACCGAGGAATACACCCCGATCAGGCAGAACAGCAGGATCACTGGCCCGAGATAGGCGCGCGGCACATCGAGAATCTTGATCATCAGCCCGATGAGCGGAAGGTTCAGCACCAGCAGCATGACGTTGCCGATATACATGCTGGCGATCAGGCCCCAGAAGATCTCCGGCTGCTTGTCGATCATGGTCGGGCCCGGCGCCACGCCGTGCAGCATGAAGGCGTTCAGCAGCACCGCCGTCGTCGCATTGGCCGGCAAGCCCATGCACAATAGCGGCAGCAGGGATCCGGAGGAGGCCGCGTTGTTCGCTGTCTCCGGCCCCGCCAGGCCCTCCACCGCGCCGTCACCGAATTCCGCCGGGTTCTTCGCGAACTTCTTCTCCATGGCGTAGGAGAGGAAGGAAGCGATGACCGCACCGCCGCCCGGCAGCACGCCGACGAGGAAGCCGAACACCGTGCCGCGCGCCACTGGCATCACCGACCGCCGCGTTTCCTCCCGCGTCGGCAGGAAGCCGAGCATCGTCTTCGGCGGGTCGATCATCTTGAGCTCGGCCGGGGAACGCCGCGCGAGTTGCAATATCTCCGACAGGCCGAACAGCCCGATGGCGAGGGCCGGCAATTCGATGCCATCCAGCAGCCCGTTGAAGCCGAAGGTCATGCGCGGCTCCAGCGTCATCGGGTCCTTGCCGATGCAGCCGAGCACGAGGCCAAAGGCCGCCATCAGCAGCGATTTCAACAGCGAGCCGGAGGAGAAATACGTCACCGCCGCCAAACCCGCGAGCATCAGCGCCGTGTACTCCGCCGGCCCGAAGGCGAAGACGAGTTCGGCCAGCGGCGGCGAGAGATAGGAGATGCCGATGGTGCCCACCGTGCCCGCGACGAAGGACCCGACCGCGGCAATGGTGAGCGCCGCACCCGCCCTGCCCTTCCGCGCCATCATGTAGCCGTCGAGGCAGGTGACGACGGAGGAGGCCTCGCCGGGAATCCGCAGCAGCACCGATGTCGCCGTGCCACCATAGGCGACGCCGTAGTAGATGCCCGACAACATGATCAGCGCCGAGGTGACATCGAGCTTGTAGGTCATCGGCAGCAGGATCGCGATCGTCGTCAGCGGGCCAAGGCCGGGGATGATCCCGACGATGGTGCCGAGCAAGGTACCGATGAGGCAGAAGAACAGATTGGTGGGGGTGAGGACAACCGCGAAACCTTGCAGGAGATGTTCCATCCGCCCCTACCGCACCAATTGCCGGAAGAAGGAATCCACGGCGGTGTAGGGCACCTCGATCTCCATGAAATGGCCAAGGCCGACAGTGCCGGCGAGGCCGCAGATCAGCCCGAAGGCCAACGCCCGCGGCCAGGGCTGGCGTTCCGCGAACCAGGTCAGCAGCAGTGCCAGCAGGACCGTCGTGACGATGAAGCCGAGCCAGGCGGAGCCCACCACCATCAGCAACAGCCCGGCGATATACAGGCGGAAGGTGCGTTCTTCCTCCGCACCCAGCTTCTCCACGGGCGGGCCATCCACCGCATCGCCGGACAGCGCCGGCACCAGCAGCAGGATGATCGCAATCAGGCTGGCGAGACCCGTCGCGATCTGCGGGAAGATGCCGGCCCCGGGACCGAAGGGGCCGAAATACTCCAGCCGCAGCGCCTGCGACAGGAACGCCAAAGCCACGGCCGAAGCCGCGAGATAGGGCAGCCGCCCGGCGCGGAACATCCGGACTGACCTAGCGGCGCTTCATGCCGGCTTCGACCAGCATCGCCTCGATCAGCTGCGCCTGGGACATCAGGGCCTGGCGGAACTCTTCGCCGGTCATCGCCATCGGCATGTTCACCGTCCGCTCCAGCATCTCGACCGTCACGGGGTCCCGCGCGGCCTTGATGATGGCGGCCTCGAAGCGATCACGGATCGGCTTTGGCACCGCGGCGGGACAGGCGAAGCCCAGCGGCACCACGGTTTCGGCGTTGAAGCCGAGTTCCTTCACCGTCGGCACATCCGGCTGGTTCGGCCAACGATGCGGCGTGACCGCGAGCAGCCGCAGGCGCTGCGATTCCAGCAAGGGCAGCATGACGGTGGAGGAGGTGATCGCCATGTCGACGAAGCCGCCCACGGTCTGCTGCAACGCTTCCGCATCCGTCTGCGTATTGACCAGCCGGAAGCGCGCGCCGGATTGGTTCCCGGCCTGCACGAGCGCCACGCCGTTCATGATGGTGGCGCAGGCATAGGTCAGGCGCCGCGTCTTGCCGGCGTTCAGCATGTCCGCGAAGGTTCGCCAGGGCGAATTCTGCGCCACCGCGATGCCGTAGAAATTCTGCGAGACGCCGCCGAGGAAGGCGAGGTCGCTCCAGGTGAAGGGCACCTGCATGATGTGCGGCAGCACGAGCAGCGAGCCGATATTCACCAGCGACAGCGTGTAGCCATCCGGCGGGCTCGACGCCATTTCCGCCATCCCGGTCAGGCCGCTGCCGCCGATGATGTTGCGGATGACCACGGTGCCGCCGGTCTCCTGCGCTATGACGCGGCCGACCTGGCGTGCCACCAGATCCGCGCCACCGCCTGGCGCCACCGAGACGATCAGGCGGATTTCACGCCGCGGCCAATCCGCATTCTGCGCGATGGCCGGTGCGGCGAGGCCGGACAGCGCGGAGCCGCCAGCGACGATGAAACTCCGACGATCCATAGTTTCCCCCATTCCCTTTTCGTCGCGGTCGTTGCCGCGTTCGGTGCCCACCTGGCGGCGGGACGATGAAAGCCTATCGACGCGTTGAAACGATTGCAAGGAAGCTCAACTGCCGATCACCGCCGATTGCCCGAACGTCATCCGGCATCCAGAAGCAACGACGGCATCGCCTGGAAGGGGTGGTCCGGGAGCCCCGAAACGCCGGGCTCGAAGGCCATCAGGCACCCGGCTGCCGGCT
>CANJXD010000455.1 GCA_947478535.1 Acetobacteraceae bacterium | reverse complement strand
TTACGCCCCGCCCCCGCGCCACTGGGGCCCTCCGCCTCGCCACCATGGCGGTGGTGACGGCTGGCAACACCGCCGCTGGTAGTCTGGCGGACTCGAAAAGCCCTCTCCCCCCAAGGGAGAGGGTTGGGAGAGGGTTGGGAGAGGGGAGATAGGCTAGGCTTCGAGGTCGACGATCACCGGCGTATGGTCCGACGGCGTCTCCTCCGCCCTAGGCCCTACATCCACCGAGGTCGCGCTCAGTCGTTCCGCCAGTTCGGAAGATAGCAGGGCGTGGTCGATCCGCAGTCCCGCGTTGCGTTCGAAGGCGCTGCCGTAGTCCCAATACGTGTAGATCCGCTGTCCCGGATGCAGCGCCCGCAGCGCGTCGGTCAGCCCCAGGTTTTCCAGCGCCCGCCAGGCCGCGCGGGTTTCCGGGCGCACCAGGGCGTCGGTCGGCGGCAGGGTGCCCGGGGCGAGGTCCAGCGGTGTCGGGCAGACGTTGAAGTCGCCGAGCACGGCGTAGGGCGTGAAGGTATCCAGCCGTTCGGCCGCGAGCGTCCGCAGGCGCGCCATCCAGCCGAGCTTATAGGCGTAGCCGTCCTCGCCGCCGGAATTGCCGTTGGGGAGGTAGATGCCGGCGATGTTCATCCCCGCGGCCTTCACCTCGATGTAGCGGGCCTGGGTATCAGCCTCATCGCCCGGCAGGCGTTCGGCCACGACATCGAAGGGGATGCGGGACAGCACGGCGACGCCGTTGCGCCCGCCCTGCTGGCCGACCGCGCGCATGCGGTAGCCGGAGGCCGAGAGTTCGAGTTCGGGGAATTCCTCCGTCTTGCACTTCAGTTCCTGGAGGAACAGCAGGTCCGGCTGCTGCCGCGCCAGGAAGCGCAGGATGTGGGGTGCCCGCTTGCGGACGGAGTTCACGTTGAAGCTGGCGAGGCGGATCATGGGCACGATCCTGCCTTGCCCCAGGAATTTCCGCTACCCGGCGCGCCAAGGCGGGCCGGGCGCGGGAACCTCAACCCAGATTGAAGCTCGATCCGCACCCGCAGGAGGAGACCGCCTGCGGGTTCTTCACGGCGAAATGCGCGCCGATCAGCGTATCCGTCCAGTCCAGCTCCGATCCCGCGAGCAGTTCGAAGCTGGTCGGGTCGAGGAAGACGCGGGCCGGGCCGGCATCGACCACGAGGTCGTCATCCGCCGGCGCGTCCTCGATCCCGAAGCGGTACTGGAAGCCGGAACAGCCGCCGGCATCAACGGCGAGTCGCAGCCCGGCGCCGGGCTTGCCTTCGCGCGCCGCGATCTCCGCCACCTGGGTGGCGGCGCGGGGTGTCACGCGGAAGGCGGTGGTCACGTGCGTGTCCATGGCGGTCCTGGAAGTCGTGCTCTCCGCCGCAAGATAGGGTGTTCCGCGTCCGGTTTCCACTTTTGCCGCCCAAAGCACGAGACGTTGCGGCGCGATGGGCCTGGGTGCTACCCCGAAACCATGGATCCGACGCGGCTTCCGGACGGCCTCGCCCCCTGGGCGGTGAGGGCCAGCGATTCGCGCGGCCGGCTGCACGCCGAGCCCGGCGGTGGCGCGCGTTCGCCCTTCCAGCGCGATCGCGACCGCATCATCCACGCCACCGCCTTCCGGCGCCTGCAGTACAAGACCCAGGTCTTTGTCTATCATGAGGGCGACCATTTCCGGACCCGGCTGACGCATAGCCTGGAGGTCGCGCAGATCGCGCGCTCCATCGCCCGCGAATTGGCGCTGGATGAGGATCTGGCGGAGGCGCTGGCGCTGGCGCATGACCTCGGCCATCCGCCCTTCGGCCATGGCGGGGAAGATGCGCTGGATGCGGCGATGAAGCCCTATGGCGGCTTCGACCACAATGCGCAGTCGCTGAAGGCCGTGACGCTGCTGGAAGCCCGCTACGCCGGCTTCGACGGGTTGAACCTGACATGGGAGACGCTGGAGGGCCTGGCCAAGCACAACGGCCCGCTCCGCCGGCCCTCTGCCTATATCGCCGAGTATGACCGGCTGCACCCGCTGGAACTGACGTCGCACGCCAGCGCGGAAGCGCAGGTGGCGGCGTTGGCCGATGACATCGCCTACAACAATCATGACCTCGATGACGGGGTGAAGGCCGGGCTGTTCAGCCTGGAGGAAGCCGCGACCGTCCCCCTGGTGCACACCGCGCATGAGGCGGCGAAGCGGGAGCATCCCTCCCTGCCCAGGGACCGGGCGACGAGCGAGGTGGTGCGGCGCGTCATCAACGCCATGGTGAATGACGTGGTGGCGGAAACGCGCCGGCGGATCGCCGCGCTGAAACCCGTATCCGCCGCCGACATCCGCGCCCATGACCGGCCCGTGGTGGCGTTCAGCGAGGCGATGATGGAGGCGAACAACGAACTCCGCGCCTTCCTGTTCCAGCGGATGTACCGGCATTGGCGGGTGAACCGCACGACGCAGAAGTGCAAGCGGGCGCTGCAGGTGCTGTTCAGCCTGCTGCATGGCGAACCCCGCCTGCTGCCGCCGTGGTGGCAGGCCAAGGCCGGCGAGCCCGGTAGCCAGGCCGCCGCGCGGGCCGTGTGCGACTACCTCGCCGGCATGACGGACCGCTATGCGCTCGAGGAGCACAAGCGGCTGACCGATCCGACGATTCCCGGCTAAAGCAGCCGAAGTTCCTGGAAGATCAGACGACCATGATGCCGACCGACGACCTGTTTGCCGCCCTGCGCGCCGAGGTGGTGGCCGCGCTGCGCGCCATCCTGCCGGAATTGCCGGAGGAAAGCTTCGCCCGCGTGCTGGTGGAACCGCCGAAGGACGCCGTGCATGGCGACATGGCAACGAACGCCGCGATGGTTGTCGCCAAGCTGGCCAAGATGCCGCCGCCCAAGCTGGCGGCGGCCTTGTGCGAAAGGCTCGCGGTGCTGCCCTTCGTCGTCTCCGCGACGCCGGCGGGGCCGGGCTTCGTCAATATCAAGCTGACGGATGGCTTCGTGCGCGGCGTGGTGCCGGCGGCGCTGGCGGCGGGCGTCGCCTATGGCGATGGGCCGAAGCGGGAAGGCGGGCCGGTCAATGTCGAATACGTCTCCGCCAACCCGACCGGGCCGATGCATGTTGGCCATTGCCGTGGCGCGGTGGTGGGGGATGCGCTGGCGCTGCTGCTGCGCAAGGCCGGCTACGATGTGACGCGGGAGTACTACATCAACGATGCCGGCGCGCAGGTGCTGGCGCTCGCCTATGCCGCCTATTGGCGATACCTCCAGGCGTTGGGGACGCCGATGACGGAGGAGGACTACGCCCAGTCCATCCCCGGTGGACTGCAATATCGTGGCGATTACCTGGTGCCGGTCGGCGCCGCGCTGCGCCAGATCTTCAAGGACACGCTGGCCGAGCCTGGCGCCATGCCGGCGGCGGCCTCGCATTGGCTGGACACGGTCAGGGACTTCACGGTGGAAGCCATGATGTCCTCGATCCGGGAGGATCTGGCATCCCTCGGCGTGCAGCACGACATCTTCATCAGCGAGCGCGAGGTGGTGGCCGAGGGCTGGCTGGAGAAGGCGGAAGCGACGCTGGCGGAGAAGGGCCTGATCTATCGCGGCATACTGGAGCCGCCGAAGGGCAAGACGCCGGACGATTGGGAACCGCGGGAACAGACGCTGTTCCGGGCCACACAGTTCGGCGACGACGTGGATCGGCCGCTGCGGAAATCGGATGGGTCCGGCACCTATTTCGCGAATGACGTGGCGAACCACCTGGCCAAGATCGCGCGCGGCTTCCCGCAACTCGTGCAGGTCTGGGGCGCGGATCACGGCGGCTACGTCAAGCGCATGCAGGCCGCCGTCGGCGCGCTGTCGGACCGCACGGTCACGCTTGATGTCGTGCTCGCGCAGATCGTCCATGTCATGAAGAACGGGGAGCCCGTGCGCATGAGCAAGCGCGCCGGCACCTATGTGACGCTGCGCGACCTGATCGACGAAGTGGGGAAGGACGCCGTCCGCTTCACCATGCTGACGCGCAAGGCCGATGCGCAGATGGATTTCGACCTCGACAAGGTCATCGAGCAGTCCCGCGACAATCCGGTGTTCTACGTGCAGTACGCCCATGCCCGCTGCCGGTCCGTGCTGCGCTCGGCGGGCGACCCTGCCCTGGCCGAGTTGGCCGCCGCGCCGCTGGAATCGCTGGTCGATGCCGCCGAGCTGGCGCTGATCCGGCGCATGGCGGCCTGGCCGCGCACGGTGGACGCCGCGGCGGTGGCGCGGGAGCCTCATCGAATCGCGTTCTTTCTTCAGGACTTGGCGGCCGACTTTCATGTATGGTGGAACAGGGGGCGTGACGATTCTACGTTGCGCTTCATCAGGGCCGAGGAGCCGGAGGCGACGCGGGCGCGACTGGCGCTGGTGGCCGCCACCGCCACGGTGCTGCGGTCCGGCCTCTCGGTGATGGGGGTGGAACCGGTCGAGGAGATGCGATGAGCGACGCGATGGTGCCGTCCTACCGCCTGCACAAGCCGTCATCCGCCATTCCCTGGCGGATGATCGGCATGGCTGGCGGCGTGCTGGCCTTCGTTGCCGCCGGCGCTGCCGGCTGGTGGGCGATCCAGCGCATCGGCGCCCGTAGCGTGCCCCTCGTCGAAGCGGATCCGCGCCCCTTCAAGGTCCGCCCTAGCGATCCCGGCGGGCTACGCGTGCCGAACCAGGGCGAATTGGTGCTGGAACGGCCGGGGCAGCGGAGCGCAGGCGCCGCACCAGGCCGCCCTGGCGCACTGGCACCGCAGGCGGAGAATCCGAATATCGACGGGCTGCGCGCCGCCGTGACGCCGCCGCCCAATGTCGTCTCCCCCCCCGCCTGGCCGCCTCAGCCGGCGCC
>CANJXD010000454.1 GCA_947478535.1 Acetobacteraceae bacterium | reverse complement strand
TGAGGTCGAGCACGCGCTGATCGTGGCGCTCGTCCTCGTCGTCATCGTCATCTTCTTCTTCCTTCGCAGCTTCCGCGCCACGCTGATCCCGGCGGTGTCGATCCCCGTATCGATCATCGCCTCCTTCGTGGCGCTGGCCGCGTTCGGCTTCTCCATCAATGTGTTGACGTTGCTCGGCCTCGTGCTCGCCATCGGCCTCGTCGTCGATGACGCCATCGTGGTGCTGGAGAACATCCACCGCCGGATCGAGGAGGGGGAGGAGCCGTTGCTCGCTGCGATCCGCGGCGCGCGGGAGATCGCCTTCGCCGTCGTCGCCACGACGCTGGTGCTGATCGCGGTCTTCGTGCCGCTATCCTTCATGGGCGGCAATACGGGGCGGCTGTTCACCGAATTCGGCTTCGCGCTTGCGGCCTCCGTGCTGTGTTCGGGCTTCGTCGCGCTGTCGCTGACACCGATGCTGTGCTCGAAGCTGCTGAAGGCCCACCAGGGCGAGACGAGGCTGGTGCGGATGACGGAGCCCTTCTTCCTCGGCATGAACTGGCTGTTGCGGACGTCGCTGACGCGGGCGCTGAACGCGCCCGTCATCACCCTGGCGGTCGTGGCGCTGCTGTCCGGCCTTTCAGTCGTGCTGTTCAAGGTGCTGCCCAAGGAATTCGCGCCGATCGAGGATCGCGGCAGCATCATCATCCCCGGCACCGGGCCGGAAGGCTCGTCCTTCGCCTATACCCGCGAACAGACGCAACGCGTCGAGGCCATCATCCAGCCCTTCGCCGAACGTGGTGAGGTCATGGCCTACTTCGCCACCATGGGCGGCTTCCAGCGCCCGGCGCAGTCCAACATCTCCAACGTCTTCATCCGCCTCGCGCCGTGGGAGAACCGGCCACGCAAGCAGCAGGAGATCGCGGCAGAGATGATGCCGCAGCTGCTCGCCATCCCCGGCATGCGGGCTTTCGCGCTGAACCCGCCCTCGCTCGGCCAGCGCGGCTTCCAGCCGGCGATTCAGTTCGTCATCGGCGGGCCATCCTACGCCACGCTGGTGGAGTGGCGCGATGTCTTCATGGAACGCGCACGCACCAATCCCCGCCTGCTGAACCTCGACAACAACTACCGCGAGACGAAGCCCGAGATCCGCGTCGAGGTGGATCGCCGCAAGACCGCCGAGATGGGCGTGTCGATCCAGGCGGTGGGCCGCACCATCGAGACCATGCTCGGGTCCCGCGAGGTCGGCACGTTCCAGGAGGGCGGCGATGAGTACAAGATCCTTCTCCAGGCGCGGGAAGCCGACCGAGCATCGCCCTATGACCTGCAGAATATCTTCGTCCGCACCAGCAATGGCGGCCTGCTCGGCCTGATCGCCGGCTCTGGCTCCCTACAGGGCGGGCTGGTGCCGCTGTCCAACGTCGTGACGCTCAGCGAGCGTGCCCGCGCGCAGAGCCTGACGCGGGAAGACCGGGTGCGCGCCATCACCATCAGCGCCTCCCTCGCGCCGGGCTACACGCTGGGTGAGGCGCTGGATTACCTCGATGGCGTGGCGCGGGAAGTGCTGCCGCCGGAAGCCCGCATCAGCTATCGCGGGCAGAGCCTGGAGTTCAAGGAAAGCTCGGGCGCGCTCTATGTGACCTTCGCGCTCGCGCTGCTGGTGGTGTTTCTCGTGCTCGCCGCGCAGTTCGAGAGCTTCATCCACCCCATGATCATCCTGCTCTCCACCCCTCTGGCGCTGACGGGTGGCCTGCTGGCGCTGAAGCTCACGGGACAGACACTGAACATCTTCAGCCAGATCGGCATGATCCTGCTGATCGGGCTGATGGCGAAGAACGGCATCCTCGTGGTCGAATTCGCCAACCAGTTGCGGGATCGCGGGCTCTCGGTGCGGGATGCCGTGTTGGAAGCCTCCGTCGTGCGGCTGCGGCCGATCCTGATGACCTCCATCGCCACTGTCTTCGGCGCCGTGCCGCTCGCCATCGCGACGGGCGCGGGGGCGGAAAGCCGGCAGGCGCTGGGTGTCGTCATCGTCGGTGGCATCACCTTCTCCACCATCATCACGCTCTACGCCGTGCCGGCGCTGTATCTGCTGCTGGCACCTTTCACGAAGCCGATCGGCGCGGTGGCGGCGAAGCTGGCGGAGATGGAGCGCGATCACGATGGGAAGTCCGGCCATGACAAGGGCCACGGCAAGGGCCACGGCGCGCAGCCCGCGCCCGCCGAGTAACTTGTCCCGCTGACACGTCTGCGAAGCCGCCGCCGGATAGCCCGGCGGCCGCTTCTGTTTTAAACCCCTCCCGTTCCAGGTGAGGGAGGCCCGTCGTGGCAGGGATCGAAGCGCGAACCGGAGGCCAGTTGCTGGCCGATGCGCTGGTGGCGAATGGCGCCACGCATGTCTTCGCGGTGCCGGGGGAAAGCTATCTCGACCTGCTCGATGGGCTCTATGCCCAGCGCAATCGCGTCGAACTCGTCACCTGCCGCTTCGAGGCCGGCGCCATCCACATGGCGGAAGCCCATGCGAAACTGACGGGCCGCGCGGGCGTCGCCGTCGTCACCCGTGGCCCGGGCGCCTGCCATGCCGCTATCGGCGTGCATGTGGCCCAGCAGGACAGCACGCCGCTGGTGCTGCTGGTCGGCCAGATCCCGATGAACGAGACCGACCGGGAGACCTTCCAGGAGGTCGATTACCGCCGCTTCTTCTCGCCCATGGCGAAGTGGGTGACGCAGATCGATGAGGCCGCGCGGATTCCCGAATTGATGGCGCATGCCTTCGATGTCGCGACCAGCGGCCGGCCGGGCCCCGTCGTCGTCGCCTTGTCGGAGGAGATGCAGAAGCACCTGGCCAGTGTGCCGGATATCGGCCCCGCCACCGTGCTGCCGCCACACCCTGCCCCCGATGCGCTGCCGCGCCTGATGGCGATGCTGGAACGCGCAGAGAAGCCGCTGGCGATCCTCGGCGGCAGTTGCTGGACCGATGCCGGCCGCGCCGCGATCCGGGACTTCCTGGTGGGCAATGACATCCCCGTCGCCGTCGGCTTCCGCCGGCAGGGGCTGTTCGACGGCACCAGCCCGCATTTCGCCGGGGACCTCGGCGTCGGCGCCGATGCGGGGCTGGTGGCGAAGGCGAAGGAGGCGGACCTGATCCTCGCCATCGGGACGCGGATCGGCGAGCCCGTGAGCCAGGGCTACACGATCTTCGACATGGCCGGCGCCAAGCCGATCATCCATGTCTATCCCGACCAGGCCGAGATCGGCCGCGTCTATCGCCCGGCGCTCGGCATCGTCAGTGAGCTCAACGCCTTTGCCGAGGCCGCGGCGAAGCTGCCGCGCATCGCCAATCCGCGCTGGTCCGGCTGGCGGGCGGAGGTGCGGGCGGCGCGGGAAGCCCAGGCCAAGGCGCCGAGCTACGAGGGTGGGCTGAACCTGGCGGAAGCGCTCCAGGCGCTGGAGAAGGTGCTGCCGGCGGATACCATCTTCACCAGCGATGCCGGCAACTTCGCGACCTGGCCGACGCGCTTCATGCATGTCTCGGCGAAGCAGGATTTCCTAGGCCCGACCAACGGCGCGATGGGCTACGGCATCCCGGCCGCGATCGGCGCGGCGATCACGCACCCCGACCGCACGGTGCTGTGCTTCGTCGGCGATGGCGGCGCGCTGATGACGGGGCAGGAACTGGCGACGGCGTTCCACCACGGCGCGGCGCCGATCATCATGGTGTTCAACAACGGCATGTACGGCACGATCCGCATGTACCAGGAACGCGCCTATCCCGGCCGCGTGTCCGGCACCGCGCTGACCAACCCGGATTTCCGCCTGTTCATCGAAAGCTTTGGCGGCCACGGCGAAGTGGTGGAGACGACGGAGGAGATGGTACCGGCCTTCAAGCGCGCGAAGGCCAGCGGCAAGCCCGCCATCATCGAGGTGCGGATGAACCCGGAGCAGGTGACGAACCGGGCGACCATCGCGCAGATCCGGGCGCAGGCGCAGAAGGCGTAGCCTGGCGGGGTGCCGCGGTCAGTTCCCCCGCCTCGGGCAGTGCCGGGGCGGGGCTGGTATCAGCCCACCTGCCCGGGGAAGGGCAGGCGAAGCACATCCACCCCGGTGAAGGTCAGGCGCTCCCCTCCCAGGGTGAAGGTGCCATTGCCCTCGACCTGCCGCCCGATCCCGTCGATGAAGCGGAAGGTGAAGGGGTTGCCCGGGATTTCCTGCAGGAAAACACCAGGCGGCAGTTGCAGCCCGGCGGCAAGCTGGGACGGCGTGACGCCGGCAAGATCCAGCCTGTCCATGTTGCCGGTGCCGAAATTCACGAGGTCGTTGCCGTCGCCCGGGCGCCAGGCATAGACGTCGTCGCCGCCGCCCAGGAAGACCAAGTCCGCCGCGTGATCGCCGACGCCACCGGTGACGTAGTCGTTGCCGCCGCGGGCGTTCGGGTCCGCCCCGTCGCCATAGATGGTGTCACGGCCGGCGCCGCCATCGATGGTGTCGCGGCCGGCCAGGAACTCCATGCCGGACAAGGGGGTGGCCGCGTTATTGCCGTTGATGATGTCATCGCCACCGCCCCGGAACTGGTCCGAGAGCCCGCGGCCCTGCATGATGTCGGTGCCTTCGCCGCCCTGCTGGGCGTTCACCATGTTCTGCAGGGCGGTGATCCGCGGCCCGTAGAAGGGGTCGTTCACCATGCCCGGATTCTGCTGCAGGTAGGGCGCGAGCGACGCAAGGGATTGCTGGGCGTAGGTCAGGGCGTCGCTTCCGGGCGGGTTGGCGCCGGCAGTCGCCAGATGTTGCGCCTGCTGGTCCAGGAACGCAGTGCCATCCGGCTGGCTGGAACTCGGTGCCCAGGTCGGGAGCCCCGGAAG
>CANJXD010000453.1 GCA_947478535.1 Acetobacteraceae bacterium | reverse complement strand
GGGGCATCAGCCAGGAGGTGTCGAGGTCCTTCACCGAGCCGACGCCCATCAACAGCAGCGTACGTTCGATCTCGCTGCGGAAAATCTCCAGCACCTGCTCGACGCCGGTCTGCCCGTCGACGGCGAGGCCATAGAGGTAGGGCCGGCCGATCATCACCGCCGTGGCACCCAGCGCCAGCGCCTTCACCACATCGGAGCCGCGCCGGACGCCGCTATCGAGCAGCACCTCCGCCCGCTTGCCGACCGCCGCGGCAATGCCGGGCAGCGCAGCGATGGCGGAGCTTGCATAGTCAAGCTGACGGCCGCCGTGGTTGGACACCACGACGCCATCGGCCCCGAGCGCCACGGCCTTCGCCGCATCCTCCGGATCCAGCACGCCCTTGATGTAGAGCCGGCCTTTCCACTGGTCCCGCATCCAGGCGAAATCATCCCAATCAAGCTTCACCTGCACGACGTGGCGGATCTGCATCGCCAGCGATTCCGCGGCATCGCTGAGCCTGCCCGTATTGACCAGGTTGCGGCCGGAAATGCGCTTGTGGCGCAGCACATCCCATGCCCAGCGCGGGTGCTGCGCGATGTTGAGGAGGCGGCCTGGCGTCAGGGAGGGCGGCATGGACATGCCCATCCGCCGCTCACCTTCCCGCAGCCCGACGCCGGGCACATCAACGGTGACGAACAGGTGGCGATACCCCGCGCGCCAGGCGCGATCCATCAGCCGCGCCGTCAGGTCACCCTCACGCGGGTAAAGCTGAAAGCCGTGGTCGAGCGAGGTCGCCTCCGCCACTTCCTCGATGGTCCAGGAGGAGACGGTGCTCAGCACGAGGCGCGTGCCGGCGGCTTCCGCCGCGCGTGCCGCAGCGGCCTCGCCGCTCCAATGCACGAGGCCCGCATAGCCGGTGGGCGCGATCATCACCGGCAGCTTGAGCGGCATGCCGCCGACCGTGGTGGACAGATCAGGCTTGCCCCTGCCCGTCAGCACGCGGGACCGCAGCGACCAGGCGGCGAAGCCTGTGCGGTTTTCCCGCAGCGTCACCAGGTCCTCCGCCCCACCATCGAGATAGGCCCAGACGAAATCGGGCAGCCGCGCGCGCGCGGCGCACCGGAAATCCTCCACCGTGACGTGTCGGTGCAGCGGCGTGAGGCGAAGGTCGAAACCAGCGACGATCATGGGGCTATCCTACAGGCGCGGCACGCGCAGGCGCTTCGGGTTCTCCACCATCATCGGGCCGATCTGCGCCTGCGTCACGCCAAGCCTGGCCAACGGCACTGCGCCGCGCGCCGTCTCAACCCCTTGCGTCATCGGTCCCTCATCCGGTCTCACTCGATCTGGCTGGGCGTCAGCCCGTGCTCGCCCCGTTCACGGCGCGCGCCTGGGGGCGCATCATGATGACGAGGTAGTCGTCCTCCACCGCCACCGGCACTGTCTCCGCCGCGTCTCCCCCACCCCCAACGGCGCCCCGGCCGAGGGTCGTCGCTGGATAGTCAGTGTGGACAGCGGATCCCACGGGTAGCCAATCGTATCTGGCCGGGCCTCCATCAGCCGAAGCTATGGACGGCCGCCAAGGCGCGGGAGGCGTTCTCAATCCTCCAGCGGCACGGCCGCTTCGCGGACCACATCGCGGAAGCGGGCGATGGCCGTGAAATCGAGCTCCATGTCGAAGGATAGCCGCCGCCGGATGGCGGGCAGCACGGCGTGGGACCCGAGGCCGCCGAAGACCAGCGTGTGCCCATCCGGCACGGCGCGCGCCACAATCTCATTGGCGATGGACCCACCGCCGCCCGGGCGGTTCTCCACGATGACGGGGCTGCCGATGCGCTGTTGCAAGGGCTCCGCGATCGCGCGGGCGCCGACCTCGAGCACGCTGCCCGAGCCGAAGCCCACGATCAGCCGGACCGGCCGGCGTGGATCAAGTTGTGCGGCCGCCGGTGCGGCAAGCCCCAGGGCCAGCAGCATGCCGGCGATGATGCGAACGGCCATGACCGGATTTCCCTTCGCATGTGGCGTGTCGCCCGTGCCGGGCCCGCTATCCCGTCATTCCGCGGGCAGCAGCACGATGTCCTCGGGCGCGATGGTCAGTGTCACCTCCGCACCGGGCTCCAGGTCCGCCTGCGCGTAGGCCCGCAGCGTGGCGCCCGCGACCTCTACGAGATACTCCGTGAAGGGGCCGAGATATTGCGCTTCCGTGATGCGCCCGGTCAGGCCGTTCAGCCCCGCCGCCACGCCATGGCGGCCGGGTTCGAGGCGAATGCTCTCGGGCCGCACGGCGCCGAGCGCCGCTCCGTTGCCGGAAACGAGCAGCGTGTTCCAGAAGCTCGACCAGGTGGAAGCGCTTTCCCACATGAAGACGTAGTTGCGCCACGTATAGATGCCGGCGAAGGGGTTGGCGGTGAACCAGCGCAGCACCGAGGTGTAGATCAGGATCACCATCGGCAGCAGCAGCGACAGCGTGATGAAGCCGAAGCAGAACAGGTTGGCGGCAGGGCGCCAGCGGCCGAGCGGGATGGGCGCGACGCGCCCCGCCTTGCCCGTCACCGTCGTCAACCGCCCCGCGCGCGTGATCTGGCGCTGCGCCCAGATCGCCGCCCCGGTGATGGCGCTGAGCGTGAGGCCGACCGCGGCGGCGAGGCCGTAATCCACCGGCGTGAAGCGAACCAGCAAATAGAGCTGCGTCGCCAGCATCGTCACCTGTCCGGGAATGCCGATCAGCGCCGGCACCGCGAACTGCTCGATCGAGAGCACGAAGACCAGGATGAAGGAGGAAGCGAGCGAATAGCCGAGCAGCGGCAACGTCACGCTCCGCATCACCTGCATCGGCCTGGCGCCGGCGGCGCGGGCCGCTTCCTCATAGGTCGCGTCCATGTTGACGATGGGACCGCGCACGGTGAGATAGACGAAGGGCACCTGGTGCAGCACCGTGACGTAGATGATGCCCCAGGCGCTGTAGATATCGAATTCGAAACCCTCGAAGCCGAAGACGTCCCGCATGATGGCGTTCAGGATGCCGCCCGGCGCCCCCATGATGATCCATGCCATCGCCACGATGAACGACGGAAAATAGAAGGCGAGCCCGACCAGCACCGTCATCGTCTTCGGCCAGCGGAAATCGGTGCGGTGGACGATCAGCGCCAGCGCGGTGCCGAGCACGATGCAGAAGGCGGAGGCGATCAGGCCGATCCACACCGTCGTCCAGACCGTGGTGACCACGCCCTCCGAGCCAAGGTTCGCGAAATTCTGCAACGTCCATTCGCCGCCGGGCTGCCCCGGTGCGGTGGTCCGGAGACTGCCGTAGATCAGTGCGGAGATCGGCACGAGCACGAGCGTGAGGACGGTGCCGAAGGTCAGCAGATACAGCAGCCGCAAGACCGCCTCGGAGGACAGGAAACGGTGGCTCCCCCCATGCGCCGCGCCGCCAAGCGCACCGCTGCCCGCGATGCGCGACGCGGACTTTCGTCCCTCGGCCATCAGCGAACGCCGAACACCGTGCGCCAATGGCCGACGATGCGGGCCTGGCGTTCCGGCGTCAGCACGGTCTCGCCATCCACCACCCGGGGCAGTTGCGCGGTGGCCGGAATCTTCGTCAGCGCGGCGCGTTGCGGCGCGTGACGGGCAGTCCTCCGAAGCGCTGCAAGGCTTCCTGCCCCGGCATGGTCATCAGCCAGTTCAGGAAGACGCGGCCGGCATTCGGGTTCGGCGCCCGCGCCGCCACCATGGCGATGCCGGAGGAGGTGGTGGTGCCGGAACGCGGATAGACGAAGCCGAGCGGCGCACCATCCTCCAGCATCGGGTTCAGCGGCAGGTCCGTCAGATGCGCCATCCTGGTCGATAATTCCAAGGAAACGGTGTTCTGGATGAAGAACACCGGCGGCATCGAGATGGAGCCGGCGACGACTCTGTCCGCCGTCCGGAAGGACAATAGGCTGGTCTGGGCGCGCGGCATGATCGTGCGCGCGGCGCATGAAGGCGTCGGCCTGTCCCGCAGCTGGTTCGCGACGGCCGAGCGCATGGGCGTCGAGATTCGCTACGGCAGCGCCGTCATCGCCCTGTTGCAGGACAGCACTGGCCGGATGTGCGGCGTGAAGATCCGCGACGACAACGGCATCTCCGAAATCGCAGGCAGATCCGTGGTGCTCGGCGCCGGCGGGTTCGAGGCGAATGTACAGATGCGCACGCAGCATATCGGCCCGCTGGGCCGCCCCACTCGAGGTCGAGGCGCCCGGTATCGCGCTGAAGCAATTCCCCTGCTGCGGCAGCACGCACCCCGCCATCGCGATGATGCTGAAGCTGGTGCGGGAGGAGAAGATCACCGCCGCCGATGTCACGCGCATCGAGGTGATGCCGCATGCGCGGCGCCTGACGCATACGGACAACCCCCGCCCTGTGACGCCCTTGCAGGCGAAGTTCAGCGTGCAATACGCCGTCGCCCGCGCCCTGCTCTCCGGCGTTCCGCGGATTGCCCATTTCGAGGGTGAGGCGGCGCTGGAGCCCGAGGTGCAACGGCTGCTCGGCATGACCACCGCGTCCCCGCACCCCGGCATGGCGCGGGAGGCGGAGGCGCAATGGGGCGCCGAGGTCATCGTCACCACGCAGGATGGCCGGCGGCTTTCGCGCCGCGTCGATCAGATGGTCGGCCGCGGTGGGGACAACCCGATGTCTTCCTCCGAGATGTGGGACAAGTTCACGGATTGCGCCGAATGTACCGCACCCGGTTCTCTGGACACTGGATTGCACTATGCGGCGCGCCTGAAGGTTGTGTCGAGCCAAGCGGTTCGCATGTCGAACGGGCTGCGGTGGTCGTTCTTCTCGATCAGCCATTCGGCGTTGTATCGCTCGGCGAAGGCGCG
>CANJXD010000452.1 GCA_947478535.1 Acetobacteraceae bacterium | reverse complement strand
GGGCTCGAGGATCCGCACATCATTGACGCCGCCGATGGGTGGCAGGGTGCGCGCCACCAGCACCAGCGGGCGTGGGCGGCGGCGGGCGGCGCGCCAAACATATTGCAGCGGCGCGCTGCGGCGGAGCCAATCCTCCGGCGTGACGCCCATCGCCTGCAACAAGGGAGTCGCCTGGCGGGCGAAGGCCTCGGCCTTGTCGCGGCCGAAGATGCGGGGCGTGACGTCGAGCGGGACAAGCCCGGCCTGTTCCAGCGCCTGCTGCATCGAGGGCTTGGTGAACCAGCGCAGATGGGTGCGGTCGAACAGCCCCATCTCCTCATACCGCCACTTCCCCGCCAGCAGCCGCGCGGCGAAGGACCAATGCTCGACATTGGGGATGCAGATCAGCATCACCCCGTCCTCGGCCAGTAGCGGTGCATCCCGCTTCAGCACCGCCCAGGGGTCCCGCAGATGTTCCAGCACATCGCCGAACACCATGGCATCGAGGCTGCCGAGGGCGACGGGGGGAGACGTCGCCTCGATATCGAGGCGATGCACCTCGTCATAATGATGGGCGGCGATGGCGGCCAGCGCGGGGTCCGGCTCCACCGCGATCAGCCGCGCCTGCGGGTTGCGGCGGCGGAAGGCAGCGCCCAGCCCCCCTGCCCCCGCGCCGATATCGAGCACGGCGCGGGCATCGAGGGGGATGCGGGTCAGCAGGTCCGGATTGGCCTGGGCGCCGTAGGTGGTGGCGGGATCGGGAGCGGTCACGGTGTCGCTCTCATGGGGCGGGGATGGCCTCCGCTGCCGCCTCGATGGCGGCGAGCACCTGGTTGAGGCCGCGGGTCAGAGTCGCGAGGGCGAAGCCGAGGGCGGCAGGGGGATAGCGGTCCAACTCGGCCGCCACGGCCAGGGCCGTCAGCGGCGGGGCAGGCAAGCCGAAGTCACGCCGGTAGCGCGTGCCGGTGGTGTAGTCGAGCGGGACGAGGTGGCGCAGCACCGCAAGCCGCGTGGTGGTGGCCACGCCAGGGTCGTTGTTGCGGGCCTCGAAGGCCGCGAGGCGCTGGGCGAGGCCGGCGAAGGCGGCCATGGCCGGGGCGAGGTCGAAGCGGGCGCCGGCCGCCTTGGCGTAGCGCGCGCAATGCGCCCCAAGCTCCGCGACCAGGGCAGCCGGATCCAGCGGGATGGCGGGCTGGGTGGCGAGGCGAAACGTGGCCAGCGCGTAGAGGCGGATATCCGTCAGCAGCACGCCGGGGTCCGCGACCTCCAACTGGTCCCGGTTCGTGTGCCAGGCTGTATTGCCGCCATTGCCCATGACGAAATACCAGCCGCGCCGCTCCACCTCCGCCTTCGGGATGCGCGATGACGCGGAGAAGCAGCCGGAAATGCCGAGGTTGTTGAAGGAGAAGTCGGAGGATTGCGTCGGCCGCTTGCCGCCGGCCTTCCCCCCCGTGGCATCCCGCACGGCATCGGTGACGAAGCCGCGGTTCTCCGCCATCCAGGGAATCGTCGGATAATCCATGGCGTCCCGGCAGCCGGGGCTGTCGCAGTTCATATGGGCGACGGCGCCGCGCGCGAGGTCGCGGGCGAAGGCATCGGCATACCAGGTGGAGCCCGCGAATTTCCCGGTGGAATGGCCGGGCCACCAGCAGATGCGGACGGACCGCTTCAGCAGGTGCCGGTTCGCATGGAGCATGCGGGCGACTTCCAGCATGCAGGCATTGCCGGTGGCGTTGTCGCCGACGCCGACATCCCAGCTGTCATAGTGGCCATGCAGCAGGACGAAGCGATCGGGGTCCTCCGTGCCTTGCAGGCGGATCTCCGGCAGGACCTGGTCGAACCAGCCTTCCTCGACCACGGTCGTCAGGGTCGCGGTCTCGCCCCGCTCGGCCGCGGCGATCAGGGCCTCGCCATCGGGGTTGTTGACGGCGCAGGCGGGGATCGGCGTGCGGCCGGGCAGGTCATCGAGGTCCGGCGTGCCCCAGATGCCGCTGCCACTGCCCCAATGCATGTCGGGGCCGGGGTTCACGGCGATGGCGCCGACCGCGCCGAGAGCGGCAAAGTGCAGGATGCGCTCGGCGGCGATCATGCCGCGATAGAGCGCGATGCGGCCGGTGAGGTCCGGCACCCCGGGGGCAGGGTCATAGCCCGGCCCGAACAGCTTGGCTGTGGTGGGCGTCCAGCCCGGGGGCGGGCCGATGGGGTTCTCCACGAAGACGAGCGGCGCGGTGAGGCCCTTCGGCGCCGTCTCCGCCAATTGCGCCGGGCGCGCGGCGAAGCGGGCGGCACCCAACGTCACATGCGCGTCCCGCGGCACCGCGAGGTAGAGCTTCGGGCGATGCACCGTGACTGGCAGGCCGAGGGACGCGAGGCGCTGTGCGATCACCTCCCCCGCCGCCGCGGCTTCCTGCGGTTCCTGCCGGCGGGTGCGGGAGAAGGTTTCCACCAGGGACCAGGCGTGGTCGATGACGGCGCTGTCCATCACGGACGTTTCGTTGGGGGTCAGGGTCATGGCCTTCAATCCATTGTCACGCCGGTGGCGCGCACGACGGCGCCCCAGCGGTCAATTTCGCTGTGGATGTAGCGCTGCGTCACGTCGGGCGGATCCCCGCCGGGTTCGACACCGATGCTGGCGAGGCGCGCCTTCACAACGTCGCTCGCCAGGGCGCGGCGAAGCTGGGCGTACATGGCCTGGATGATGTCCTCCGGCACCCGTGACGGTCCGGCGATGCTGAACCAGTTGGTCGTCACCACGCTGGGGTAGCCGGATTCCGCGAAGGTCGGCACCTCCGGGAAGGCGGCGCTGCGCGTGGCGCCGGACACCGCGAGGGCCCGGACATTGCCGCTGCGGATATGGGTGGCGGCGGAGGGCAGGCTGTCGATCATCCCCTCGATCCGCCCGCCCAGCACATCCGCCGTCGCCGCCTGGGCGCCGCGATAGGGGACGTGGGTGATGCGGATATCGGCCGCCGCCATCAGCAATTCCGCCGTCAGGTGGTGCAGCGTGCCATTGCCGCCGGAGCCGAAATTGATCGCGCCCGGCCGGGCCTTCGCCGCCGCGACATAGTCGGCCAGGGTGCGGAAGGGCAGGTCCTTGTTGACGATCAGCACGACGGGCAGCGTGCCGATGATCGTCACATGGCGGAAATCGGCCCGCGTATCATAGGGCATGTTGCGGACGAGTTCGCGGAAGATCGCTTGCGGGCCGACATTGGTGGTGAGCCAGGTGTAGCCATCCGGGGCCGATTTCGCGACGAAGTCGGACCCCAGCACGCCGCCCGCGCCGGGACGGTTTTCCACCAGGAAAGACTGCCCCGTCTGTTCCTGCATCGCCGCCGCGACGGTGCGGGACAGGATGTCGGAGGCACCGGCCGGCGGCGAGGAAGAGATGATCCGCACCGGCCGGGCGGGCCAGGGCGCGGTCCCCTGGGCCAGAGCCGGCAGCGGCAGGGTGATCAAGCCAGTGAGCAGCGTGCGACGGCGCATCCACGGCATCCTTCTGATCGGGCCGCGATCCCACACGGAACGCGGGCGGTGATCAAGCCCAAGCAAGTTTTGCACCGCCGCGATGCCCGCTGGCCATGCTCCGGCGGCCAGCCATCCCGCTTGACGCCAGCGGCGGCACCCCCCATCCCACGCCCATGGCCCTCCCCCCCCTGCTGCACCTGCGCGATATTCGCCTTCGCCTCGGTTCCACCCAATTGCTGGATGGGGCGGAAATCGCGGTCGCGCCGGGGGACCGTGTGGCGCTGGTCGGGCGGAACGGGTCCGGCAAATCCACCTTGCTGAAGATCGCCGCCGGCTTGCTGGATAGCGATGCCGGCCTGCGCTTCATCCAGCCGGGGGCGACGATCCGCTACCTGCCGCAGGAGCCGGACCTCGCCGGCCATGCGACGACAGGCGCCTATGTGATGTCCGGCCTCGGCCCGGGGGATGACCCGCATCGCGCGCGCGTCCTGCTGGAAGGGCTCGGCCTGACCGGGGAGGAAGCGCCGGGGCGGCTTTCCGGCGGCGAGGCGCGCCGCGCGGCGCTCGCCCGCGCATTGGCGCCGCAGCCGGATATCCTGCTGCTGGATGAGCCGACGAACCACCTGGACCTGCCGGCCATCGAATGGCTTGAAAATGAGCTGGGCCAGTTGCGCAGCGCCCTTGTCCTCATCAGCCATGACCGGCGCTTCCTGGAACGGTTGACCAAGGCCATGGTCTGGCTCGATCGCGGCACCACGCGGCGGCTCGAACAGGGATTTTCGAGTTTCGAGGCATGGCGGGACCAGGTGCTCGAAGAAGAGGAAGTCCAGGCCCACAAGCTTTCGAGGAAAATCGTGCGGGAGGAGCATTGGCTGCGCTACGGCGTGACGGCGCGGCGCAAGCGCAACGTCAAGCGCCTGGCCGGGCTGCACGAACTCCGCAAGCGCCGTAAGGAGCGCGTCACCGCCCCCGGCACCGTGAAGATGGCGGCGGCGGAGGGCGAAGGCTCCGGCACGCTCATCACCGCGGCCGACGGCATCAGCAAGCAGTTCGGGGACCAGCCGCCGGTGGTGCGGGATTTCTCGACCCGGATCATCCGCGGCGATCGCGTCGGCATCGTGGGGCCCAACGGCGCGGGCAAGACGACACTGCTGAACATGCTGACGGGCACGCTGGCGCCGGATAGCGGAACGGTGCGGCTCGGCGCCGCGCTGCAGATGGTCACGATGGACCAGAAGCGCGAAAGCCTGGACCCGACGACGACGCTGCAATCCGCGCTGACCGGCGGGTCCGGCGACGTGGTGCGGATCGGCGGCGAGGCGAAGCACGTCGTCGGCTACATGAAGGACTTTCTGTTCCTGCCGGAACAGGCGCGCACGCCGGTCGGCGCGCTCTCGGGCGGCGAACGCGGGCGGC
>CANJXD010000451.1 GCA_947478535.1 Acetobacteraceae bacterium | reverse complement strand
GCCTGCCGTCGCCCAGGATCCGCGCCACCGCCAGCTTGGTGTTGTCATACAGGATCGACAGCGGCACGCCGCCGAAGAACGCGAACGCCGCCACATGCCCGGCGCAGAACGCCTCCGTCGTCTCCGCCGGATACGCCTGCACGAAACCAGCGTCACTGTGCGGCAGGTCCATCGCGAAGAAGTGGATCTTACGCTCCACACCGCCGATCACCGCCACCGCCTCGCCGAAATCCGCCTGCGCGTGACCCGCGTCGTGCCGCAGCGGCACGAACACCTCGCGCCGACGCTGCCGCTGCGCCAGCACGTAGTCCTTCACAATCGTCAGACCGCCGCCAAAACCATGCTCATCGCGCAGACGCTCGAAGATCCGCTTTGACGTGTGCCGCTGCTTCGCGGGCCGCGCCTCATCCTCCTCCAGGATCCGCTCGATGACACCCACAAACGCGTCCAGCTTCGGACGCGCCGGCGGATGGCTGCGCCGATACCCAGGCGGCACCGAGAAGGACAGCATCTTCGCCACCGTCCGTGGATCGATCCCAAAACGCCGACCCGCCTCACGACGGCTGATGCCCTCGATCCGAACCGCGTAGCGAACCTGACCATACAGCTCCACGAGCTTCATCCCCCAGCCCTCTGCGCCAAACGCAAAGAGCTTCAACCCGATGCAATTTTACACCGGCGCAGCCAGACATACCGGCCGCTTCATCGAGGGATTTTGTCTCCGGCGCTTACACCGCGCCCGCACGAGCGGGGCGGAAGCGGCCACGCCGGGCTCGGCGGAAGTGGTCACACCGGGCCCGGCGGAAGTGGTCACACCGGGCTTGATGTCGGCGCCTTGCAGGTCGATCTGTAGCGGCGCCATGACCCAGCACCGCCGCCACATCTCCGATCCCGCCCGCGCTCCCCTGATCGCGCCGGAGACCCTGCCGCGCCCGATCCGGCGCATCGCCGGCTTCTGGCTGCTGGCGCTCACGCTGTGGCTCGCCAGCGCCATCGCGTTGTTTCGCTGATGGACGCCCAGGGCCCGCTTTGGAGTTCCCAACTGGCGCGCGCGCGCGATATCGCGCTGACCGGCGTCGACCGCTTTCGCAGCGGCACGCGCGGCCTGCTGCTGCCAATGCTCACCTGGCCCCTGCTGCCGGACCTGATGATCGAGGTGGCGCGCGGCCGGACGCGGGCCGTCGTTGCCGCGGCGCTCGGCCTAGGCCTGCCCGTGCTGGCCATGCTGGTGCTGCGGCGCGGCGACCATGGCGCGACGCGGAAGGCGGCGATGCTGGTCGCCGCCGCGACCGGCCTCGTGGCAGGGCTGGGCGCGCAGACAGGGCCCATCATCGCCGTCCTGCTCGGCGCCGGCGCCTGGCTCGGCACGCGGCTGCTCTATGATGGCGGCGTGCCGGAAGCGGCGGCGCCACCCGTCGAAGCCCCAATGGTGGAAGCCGCTCCCCCAGGGCTGATCGCCGATGCCCGCGCAAGGCTCGCCCGCCTGGCCGGCGAGCCGCGCCTGGCCGGGGCGGTCGCGGCGATGGTGGCGGTGCTCGATGACCTCGACCTGCGGCCGGACCGTCTGCCCCAGGCGCGCCGCTTCCTCACCGTGCATCTCGATGGGCTGGAACGCATCGCCGATCGCCTCGCCGCCGGCGCAACGCCGCCGTCCGGGCTGCCGCCCCTGCTGGCGGATCTGCAAGCCGCCGCCGAGGACCTCCGCGCCAGGCTGCACGCCGAGGAAACTGCCGCCCTCGACATCCAGGTGAAGGTGCTGGCCGACCGGCTGCGCCAGGAAGGATACGCATGACCACGCCGCAAACGCCCGCGACCCGCCCGGAGCAGGTCCTCTCGGTGGAGGAATTGTCGGCCCGGATCGACCTGTCCGACCCCGGATCCATCCTCCGCTTCGGCCAGGAATCCCAGCTGCGCGCGCAGGCGGCGGCGGATGCGATGCTGGAAGGCGCGCGCAACCAGGAAACCGGAGAGGCGGGGCGCACCCTGTCCTCCCTGCTGTCCACCCTTCGCGGCTTCGATGTGACGAAGCTGGATGAGAAGCCCGGCCTGTTCGCGCGCCTGTTCACCAAGGCGGGGGCCGAGGTCACCGGCATCATCCAGAAGTATGAGACGGTGCAGGGCCAGATCGAGGCCATCGGCGACCGGCTCGACACCCACCGTACCCGGCTGCTGGAGGATGTGGAGCGGCTGGAGCGCCTCTATCAGGCGACACTCGAATGGTTCCACGCCCTCGGCGACCATGTCGCAGCCGGCGAGGGTGTTCTCGCCCGCACGGATCGGGAGGCGATTCCTGCGGCCGAAGCGGCGCTGGTCGCCAACCCAACCGATGACCTCGGCCCGCAGAAGCTGCGCGACCTTCGCGGCGCGCGCGATGAACTCGACCGCCGCATCCATGACCTGCGCCTGACGCGGCAGGTGGCGATGCAGGCGCTGCCCTCGATCCGGCTGATCCAGGAAAACGACAAGGCGCTGGCCAGCAAGATCCACTCGGTGCTGGCCAACACCGTCCCGCTCTGGCGCCAGCAACTGGCCCAGGCGCTGGCGATCCATCGGATGCGCGAAGCAGGCTCCGCGGTGAAGGAGGCGACGGATTTGACGAACAAGCTGCTGACCGCGAATGCCGAAACGCTGCGCCGGGGTAATGCGGAAGCCCGCACCGAACTCGAACGCGGGGTCTTCGACATGGACGCGGTCCGCCAGGCAAATGCGGCCCTCGTCGCCACCATCGAGGACAGCCTCCGCATCGCCGATGAAGCCCGCGGCCAGAGGGCGCGGGCGACGGAGGAATTACTGAAGTTGGAGGGGGATATCCGGCGGACGCTGGCCCAGGCCAAGGCGACGCCCACCTCAGGCGCGGCGCGATAGCCTGTCCCCCTTCCGCCCTGGCGGAAGGGGGGGCGGCCGGGTGCTACTGCGCCCGGCGGCTGCTGGAGATGGCATAGACCTCGGCGCGGATCGCCAGGATCGGGTCGTTGCTGGCATCGATCCCGGTGGGCAGCAGGGTCGGGTTGAAGATCTGGGCGTCACAGGCGCCGGGGGCACCAGCGGCCTGCACCGCGGCGATGCGAAGCCTGCCCACCTCCACCGTCCGCCGATCCGCCGGCCAGGCCGTGACGGCATCCTCCACCGGGTCCCCGGCCTGCGGCAGTTGCAGCAGCACCCGCCATTCCACCGGGCGCCGCGCGGTGCGGTCGCGCAATTCCCCTTCGAGGAAATTGGCGCCCTTCGCCTGGCGCTCCTCCGGCGTCAGCCCGATCCGTCCTGCCACCGGCTCGAAGGTCCAGCGCGCGACCTGGCGCTGGCCCTGGCGGTTGGTGAAGATGAAGCTGTTCACGCCGAAATACGCGCTGGTCGCGTAGCTCGCCGGCGGCGCATTGTCCCGGAGATAGGCGATCTGCGGTCCCCAATCCGGGTTCGCCGCATTCGCCGCCGCGACAGCCGGCGCGTTCATCGCCCGCGTCGTCGGGTCCGGCGCCCGGACGCGGAGGTAGTTGACGAAGCTTTCCGGCGTGCGGGCGCTGAACACCGGGGTGTTGATCAGCACGAATTCATGCGTCTGGTTGCCCGGCCCGGCGAGGGAGAAGGACAGGCCGCGCACGCTCGGCGCATTGTCTGGCGCCGCCGGATTGCCGCCCCCGATGGAAAACCGCGCCACCGCCGGGGACCGCGCGTTGCGTTGCAGGGTGCTGGCCGTGGTGAAGGCCGCGCCGGCGCCGTTGCTGACGAATTCGCCGGTGGCGCAGACGCCCTTGGCACCGCTCCGCCGCCGCCCGGCATGCGTGCCGAAGACACCCTCCAGCGCATCCACCAACTGCACCGAGACCGGCTCCGCCGCCACGGGCGCCTGGGCGGCGGGTGGGGGCGTGGCGGCGCAGGCGCCGAGGGTGAGCAGCGTTGCGCCGAGCGCAAAGCGATGGCTGAGGGTGATGGCCATGGGGCGTTCCTTCCAGGGGTTTCCTGCCTGCACTTCGCCCCCACGCGCCCCGGTGGTTACGGCGCGAAATCGCCCGGCCGTGCCGCTCAAGGCTATTGCCCGACCAAGCCTTCCCCCAAGATGCATCCCAACAAAGCCGATCAGGGGAGGCCACCATGTCTGCCATCACGCGCCGGGCAACGCTTGCCGCCGCCGCATCCTTGTTGACCCTGCCGGCACTGGCGCAGTCCTGGCCCTCCGGGCCTATCCGCATCGTCGTGCCGTTTCCCCCAGGTGGCAGCACGGATGCGCTGGCGCGCATCCTCCAGCCGCATCTGCAACAGGCGCTCGGGCAATCCATCGTGGTGGAGAACAGGGCAGGGGCTTCCGGCGCTATCGGCACGGCCCTGGTCGCCCGCAGCCAGCCCGATGGCAACAACTGGGTTCTGGTCTTCGATACCCACGCCGTGAACCCGGCCCTGATCCCGACGCTCGGCTTCGATACGGAACGGGACCTGACGCCGCTGCTGCTGTTCGGCACGGCGCCGATGGTGCTGACGCGCCACCGCACCCGCCCCTGGGTGGATTTCGCGGCGATGGCGGCGGCGGCCAAGGCGCGGCCGGATACCGTCACCTATGGCAGCATCGGCAATGGCTCCCTCGCGCATCTGACGATGGCGCTGGTGGGCAAGGCAGCAGGGCTGCAACTCGTGCATGTGCCCTATCGCGGCGGCGGGCCACTGGCGGTCGCGGCCGTGGCGGGGGAGGTCGACATGCCGATCGCGACGCGCCCGGCTATCGGTGCCCATATCGACAGCGGCGCCCTGGTGCCGCTGGCGCAGACCGGTGCGACGCGGTCCCCCTCCATGCCCGATATCCCGACCCTGGCGGATTGCGGCGTGCCCGGCATCGATGCCCGCGCCTTCTGGGGCTTCCTCGGCCCGGCCCGTCT
>CANJXD010000450.1 GCA_947478535.1 Acetobacteraceae bacterium | reverse complement strand
GGACGGCCTTCGGGGCTGCCGATCTCCTCATCCCCGGTGAACAGCGCCACCATCGGGCCAGGCGCGCCGCCGAACTTCTGGAAGGCGGCGAGGATGAACATGTTCATCACCAGCCCCGCCTTCATGTCGGCGACTCCGGGGCCATAGGCGCGGCCACCCTCGATCTTGAACGGGCGGCGCTCGGGCTCCCCCTTCGGGAAGACAGTGTCGCGGTGCCCCATCAGCACAATGTTTTGCCGGTTGTTGCCACCGCTCATGCCATCGCCGCCCTCGACCATGGCGCGGATGCAGTCGCCATGCTTCGCCTGCGGCAGCACCTCGGTCGGGATGCCGTTCGCCGCCATGAAGCGGCGGACCTGCGCGCCGACCTTGTCGACGCCTTCCTTGTCGTAGCTGCCGCCGTCGGTATCCACCATCTCCCGCAGCGCGGCGACCATCGCCTCCTGCTGCGCGGCGAGCCAATCGAGAATCTGCGTCTCTGCGGTCACGGGCCGGCAATCCCCTCGGTTTCGCGGCAAGGCTGGCATCGGCGAGGCGCCTTGGGAAGCGGGCGGACGCGAAGCGGTCATGGCCGCGTCATTCCGCAGTCATCGCAACGGGCTAGCGTCCGCCGCCAGCCAGCCCAGGGGTCCCCACACATGCTCAACCGCCGTCATCTGTTCGGCGCGGCCGCCGCCGCCGCCGCGACGCCGCTGCCCCGCTTCGCCATCGCGCAGAATGCGGGGCCGGACCGCCGCCCCTCCATCACTGTCGCAGTGCAGATCGTCTCGATCTCCGGCACGCTGGAGCCGATGCGCGAACAGTCGAATGTCGGCTTCCGCATCATGCCGAGCTTCTCCGAGCCGCTGATCGGCATCGACTGGCAGCGCACGCAGCGCGCCGAGCCGCTGCTGGCCACCGCCTGGCGCCGGATCGATGCGCGGACGCTGGAACTGACGCTGCGCGACGATGTGCGGATGCATGATGGGCGGTTGATGGAGGCGGAGGACGTCGCCTTCACCTTCGGCCAGGACCGCATGTGGACCGGCCTGCCCGCCGACAACCGTGGCCTGTTCGTCTCGACGACCGCGGGTGCCGCCGGCAAGACCCCGCCGCCCGAGGCCGTGGCGATCAGCCGCGCGCATTTCCCCGGGTTTGAGCGGATGGAAGTGGTGGATCGCCGCACCGTGCGCATGGTGAACAGCGTGCCCGACGTGACGCTGGAAGGTCGGCTGACGCGTACCACGGGCGCCATTTTCTCCCGCGCCGCCTTCGCGCAGGCCTCCTCCTGGCTCGAATGGGCGCGCAAGCCCATCGGCACGGGGCCCTATCGCGTCGCCTCCTTCCGCCCGGGCCAGGACCTGGTGCTGGAAGCGCATGACGAATATTGGGGCGGCCGCCCGCCGCTGAAGTCCATCCGCTTCGTGGAAGTCCCGGACGTGGCCGCGCGCGTCGCCGGGCTGATGGCCGGAGACTGGGACTTCATCTGCGACCTGCCGCCGGACCAGATCAGCGGCATCGAACGCAGCCAGCGCCACGAAGTGCTGGGCGGGCCGATCAACAACATCCGCATCATCGTCTGGGACAAGACGCATCCCGTGCTGGCGAACCCGCTGGTGCGGCGCGCCATGTCCCACAGCATCGACCGCCAGTCGATCGTGGACAGCCTGTGGTCCGGCCGCACCCAGGTGCCGCGTGGCATGCAGTGGGATGTCTATGGCGACATGATGCAGCGCGATTGGGAGGCGCCGAAATTCGACCTCGTCGAAGCCCGTCGCCTGCTGCGCGAAGCCAACTACCGGGGCGAGCCGATCCCCTACCAGCTGCTGAACAACTACTACACCGCCCAGGTCGCGAGCTCGCAGATCCTGGTCGAGGGCTGGCGCCAGGCCGGGCTGAACGTGCAGATCGAGATGAAGGAAAATTGGGGCCAGATCCTCGGCCGCTTCCCCGGCCGCGGGCTCTGCGACAATTCCAACACCGCCGTCTTCAACGACCCGGTGGCGCCGATGTCGGTCTACGCGCCGGGCGGCCAGACCTGGGCCAGCGGCCAGTGGCAGAATGCCGAGGCGCCGGTGCTGATGGACGCGCTGCAGACCGAAAGCGACCTCGAGAAGCGGCGCGCCACCTTCCGCCGCCTGTTGACACTGACCGAGCGCGAGGACCCCGCCTACACCGTGCTGTTCCAGACCGCGAACTTCACGGGCAAGCGGAAGGACCTGCCCTGGCGCCCGTCCCAGTCCTTCGTGATGAACTTTTCCGCAAGCAACTGGGGCGGGGTCGGCTGATTACTCGACGCGGCCGATCTTCTGGACAGCGCGCACCAGCCGCGCGCTGTCCTCGGCGAAGAAGCCGGCAAATTCCGGCGCGTCCATGTAGCGCACCGGTGCGCCGGCGGCGGTGAAGGCCTGCACCAGCGCCGGGTCCTGCACGGCCTGGCGCATGGCGTCCCGCAGCCGCTGCATCACCGCGGCCGGGACACCAGCGGGCGCGAACATGCCGGCCCAGATGTAGAATTCGACCTCGGAAAATCCCTTCTCCAGGAAGGTCGGGACCTCCGGGAAGGCGGCGACGCGGTCCCTCCCCCAGCAGCCGAGCACGCGGATGCGCCCATCCCGCGCATGCTGCGTCAGCGTGCCGGGCGCCGAGGCCAGGGCCTGGATCTGCCCGCCGAGGAGCGCCGTGATGGCCGGCCCCGCGCCGGTGAAGGGCACGTGCAGCAGGCGGATGCCAGCCGATGCGGCCAGCATTTCCATCGCCACATGCAGCGTGCCGTAGGTGCCGGAGGACCCGTAGGGGATGCCGCCAGGGTTGGCGCGGGCGCCCGCGATGAATTCCTCCATCGTCCGCCAGGGGGCGGAGGCCGGCACGGCCAGCATCGTCGGGTCCGCATTGACCAGCGCGACCGGGGCGAATTGTTCCGCCGTATAGGGGGGCGCGCGGTTGAACAGCTTTTCCGCTTCCGGGATCACCGCCAGCGAGGACAGCGCCATCACCAGCGTGTAGCCATCCGGCGCCGAGCGGGCGACGAAGCCATTGCCGATGGCGCCCGCTGCGCCCCCCCTGTTCTGCACCACCACCGGCTGGCGCAGGATTTTCTCCAGTGCCGCGGCGACGGGACGGGCGGCGAGGTCGGCCTGGCCACCCGGGGGGAAGGGAACGATGAGGGTGATGGGACGGGTCGGCCAATCCGTGGATTGCGCCTGGGCTGCCGAGGGAGCGGCCAAGGGGGCCAGCGCGGTGGCGGCGAGCAGGCTGCGGCGGTCCAGCATGTGTCGGTTCCTCCCAGGGGGGTTTTGGGGGTGCGGGGCTACCCCCCCACCCCGGCCCTCCCCCACGGCGTGGGAGAGGCAGAAGCAAGCAGGATCAGGCGACGGGGTTTTCCAGCACGCCGATGCCGGGGACCTCGATGCGGACGACGTCGCCGGCCTTCATGAAGCGCGGCGGATTGAAGCCGATGCCGACCCCGGCCGGCGTGCCGGTCGCGATCATGTCGCCGGGCTCCAGCGTGATGGCGGCGCTGATCGCCTCGATCAACGTCGGGATGTCGAAGATGAGGTCCGACAACGGCGCGTGCTGGCGCTGTTCGCCATTCAGCCAGGTGGTGATCACGAGCTTCGTCGGGTCCGGCACCGCATCGGCGGTGACGATGGCCGGGCCCATCGGCGCGAAGCTGTCGAGGCCCTTGCCGAGGATCCACTGGCTGTGGCGCTTCTGCAGGTGCCGCGCCGTCACGTCATTGACGATGGTATAGCCGAAGACGTGCGACAGCGCCTTCGCCTTGGAAATCCCGCGCCCGCCCCTGCCGATGACGACCGCCAATTCGCCCTCGTAGTCGAGGCCCCCTGTCGGGTCCATCGCGCTCAGGATCGGCTCGCCATGGGCGATGATCGCGGTGTGCGGCTTGGTGAAGACCACGGGAAACGGCGGCACAACGTCCTTCGCCCCGCCATCGAAGCCGGAGCCCGCGAATTCCTTCGCATGCTCGTGGTAGTTCTTGCCGACGCAGAAGATGTTCTTCGGCGTGCGCGGGATGGGGGCGAGGAGCTTGGCACCGGCCACCACCGGCGCGGCGGCGCCTTCCGCGGCGATCCGCGGCAGCCAGCGCCGCGCCTTGCGGATCAGTTGCGTCATGCGGCGGGGGAATTCCTCCCCCAGCGTAGCGCGGAGGTCATGCACAGCGCCGTCTTCGCCGAGCAGCCCGATGCGGGCACCCGCCTCATCCTTGAATGTCACCAGGCGCATGATGAAGCCCTCTCGGCGCGCGACTGGGACCAGGCCCGGCCGTGCTCAGTTGATCTTGGCGCGCATCTGCCCCGTTTCGGCGGGATTGGCCAGAGGCAGGCTCGCCGCGCGTTCCAGCGCCCGCGCGGCACGAAAGGCGAGATCATCCCGATACAGCGCGGCGGCCACCTGCACGCCGCGCGGCATGCCATCCTCATCCAGCCCGATCGGCACCGCGATGGCGGGGGACCGCGTCAGGTTGAAGGCGAAGGTCCAGGGTGCCCAGTCCCGCCACAGCGCCTCCACCGGCTTGATCGTGGGTGCATCGGCATCGAAGGCGGCGGTGGGCGTCGCCGCCGTCAGGATCAGGTCGTAGCGCTGGTGAAAGCGCGCCATGGCGTGCCCGCATTCGACGCGGAGCATGTCGGCGCCGAGGAAATCGGCGGCCTGCATATCGCCCATCCGCATCGCCACTTCCTCGATCCCCGCATCCAGCAGGCCGCGCTTTTCGGCCGGCGTGCCGGCCCAGATGCGAGCGATCGCCACCCCCCAGACGCGGGAGAAGATGGCCCGGGTGTCCGGCAATTGCGGATCCGCTTCCTCGACGATGGCACCGGCCTCCGACAGCAGCTTCGCCGCCACCTGCAGCGCCGCCTCCCCCTCATCAT
>CANJXD010000449.1 GCA_947478535.1 Acetobacteraceae bacterium | reverse complement strand
GGCCAACCCGTTCGCGCACGACGCATCACGCGCGGCGCTAGCTGCGCGGCGGCGCCGCGTCGAAGGCGCTGGCGATCGCATCCCACATCGGCTTGCGGCGCATCGCCTCATCATAAGGCAACGGGCGCGGCTTCGCCTGGTCACGCCGCCGGTGGTCCGCCAGCCGGCCCTGACGGATCCAGCTATGGCGATCGGACAGCCCCCAGCAGAACACCGCCTTCACCGCCGGCTCCGCCAGTGTCGCATCCAGGAAGCGGCGCACCAGCGCGGCGGAAGCGGCATCGCGCACGCCCTCGGTCGCCGGCAGCCGCGCATCGTTCACATCGAGTTCCGTCACCTCGATGGTCATGCCGAGTTCCGCGACATCGGCCAGGAAATCGCGCCATTCCTCCGCCTCGAAAGGCAGGTGCGCCGCCAGATGCGCCTGCACGCCGAGCACCTGCACCGGCACCCCGGCCGCCTTCAACCCGCGCAGCAGCCCCAGCACGCCGAGGCGTTTGCGCCGCGAGGGCGTCGTCGCATGCTCGCAGCCGAAATCATTATAGGCGAGGCGCGCCGCCGGATCGGCCTCTCTCGCCGCGCGGAAGGCGCGGGCGATGTAATCCGGGCCCATCACCTCCAGCGGTCGCGTCCGGCGCAGCCAGTCGAGCCGCCCATCCTCCGGCCGCACCGCTTCGTTCACCACATCCCAGGTGCCGACGCGGCCGCGGAACCGCGCGGCCACCGCGCCGATATGATCCACCAGCGCAGCGTCGAGGCCCCGCGCCTCCAGCCGGCCCAGCCAGGGCGGCTCGCTTTCATGCCAGATGAGGGTGTGGCCGCGCAGCGCGATGCGGTTGTTGCGGGCGAAGGCGGCGAGGCGATCGGCGCCGGTGAAGCGGCGTTCGCCCCGGCGCGGCTCCACCGCCGCCCATTTCATCTCATACTCCGCGACGATGCCGCCACACTCCGTGCGGACGGCGGCCACCAGGTCGGGCTCGTTCAACTGCTCGCTGGTCAACGCGACGCCGAAGGCCAGCCCCTTCGCCGCCGCGCGGGCATGCAGCCCGGGGCCGGGGGCCGCCGGCGGTATGATCGGCTGCGCGGTGGCGCAGCCCGACCGGAACAGTGCCGGGGCGAACAGTGCGCCCCGGCGGGTGGTCATCGTCACTCCGCCGCGACAGCCGCGGCATCGGTCATCGGGCGCGGCAGATACTTCGCGTATTCCTTCGGCACGATATGCCAGAAATTCGTGCGTTCCTGGGCCCAGTCATTCAGCACCCGCGCGGCGAAGGGGCTGCCGGTTTCCTTCACATGGCGGGCCACATGCTCGCGCAGCACCTCCTCCCAATGCCCGCTACCGCCCAGGCGCTGCCACAGCAGCGTCTCGGGGTTCACGCGCTTCTCGAAGGTGTTGTCACCGTCGTAGAGGAAGGCCATGCCACCGGTGAAGCCGGCGCCGAAATTGTCGCCGACCGGGCCGAGGATGACGATGGTGCCGCCCGTCATGTACTCCGCGCCGTTCGCGCCGCACCCTTCCACCACCGCGAGTGCGCCGGAATTGCGGACGGCGAAGCGTTCACCGGCCTGGCCCGCCGCGAACAGCGCACCACCGGTCGCGCCATACAGCACGGTGTTGCCGATGATGGTGTTGTCGCGCCAGACGATGGCGGAAGACGGCGCCGGGCGCACGACGATGGTGCCGCCCGACAGCCCCTTGCCGACATAGTCATTGGCATCGCCGAACACTTCGAGCTTGAGGCCCCGCACCGCGAAGGCGCCGAGCGACTGGCCGGCGGAGCCCCGTAGCCGCACCGTCAAATGCCCGCGCTGCAATCCCTCCATCCCGAACTTGCGCACGATGCGGGAGGAGATCTTGGTCCCGATCGCGCGATGGGTGTTCCGGATGTTGTAGGCAAGCTGCATCTTCTCGCCACGCTCGAACAGCGCGGCGGCGTCGCGGATCATGTCGGCGTCCAGCGTCTCCGGCACCTCGTTGCGGCCCTCGATGGTGCAATAGGCGGCATGCGCGCCGCTATCGGCCTGCACCAGCAGCGGGTTGAGGTCGAGATCATCCAGATCCTCCGCGCCACGGCTGACCTGGCGCAGCAGGTCGGTGCGACCGATCACATCCGTCAGCTTGCGGAAGCCGAGGCCGGCGAGAATTTCCCGCACCTCCTCCGCCACGAAGCTGAACAGGTTGATCACCTTCTCCGGCGTGCCGGCGAACTTCTGGCGCAGCGCGTCATCCTGCGTGCAGACGCCGACAGGGCAGGTGTTGGAATGGCATTGGCGGACCATGATGCAGCCCATGGCGACGAGGCTCGCCGTGCCGATGCCGAATTCCTCGGCGCCCAGCATGGCCGCGATGACCACATCCCGCCCGGTCTTGATGCCGCCATCCGTCCGCAGCTTCACGCGATGGCGCAGACGGTTGAGCATCAGCACCTGATGCGTCTCGGAAAGCCCCATCTCCCACGGCAGGCCGGCATGCTTGATGGAGGAGACGGGGGAAGCCCCGGTGCCGCCGGAATGCCCGGAGACGAGGATCGCATCCGCCTTCGCCTTCGCCACGCCGGCGGCGATGGTGCCGATGCCGCTGCGCGCAACCAGCTTCACGCAGACGGTGGCTTCCGGGTTGATCTGCTTCAGGTCGTAGATGAGCTGCGCCAGATCCTCGATCGAGTAGATGTCGTGGTGCGGCGGCGGGCTGATCAGCATGACGCCCGGCGTGGAGTGCCGCAGCTTCGCGATCAGTTCCGTCACCTTGAAGCCGGGCAACTGCCCGCCCTCGCCGGGCTTGGCACCCTGCGCGACCTTGATCTCGATTTCCTTGCAGTTGTTCAGGTACTCGGCGGTGACGCCGAAGCGGCCGGACGCGATCTGCTTGATAGCGGAATTCGCGTTGTCGCCGTTCCGCCGGGGCCGCGCCCGCGCGGGGTCTTCGCCACCCTCGCCGCTGTCGGACCGCGCGCCGATGCGGTTCATCGCGATCGACAGCGTCTCATGCGCCTCGGGGCTCAGGGCGCCGAGCGAAATGCCGGGCGCCACCAGGCGCTTGCGGATCTCGGTGATGCTTTCCACTTCCTCCAGCGAGACCGCCACGCGGCCATCGCTGCGGAAATCCAGCAGGTCCCGCAGCGCCACCGGCGGCAGCTTGCGCACGCCATCGGTGTAGCGCTTGAAGGTCTGGTAGCTGTCCGTCTCCACCGCCTTCTGCAGCGTGTGGATCAGGCTGCCATCGAAGGCGTGGTTCTCACCGCGCTTGCGCAGCTTATAGAGCCCACCCACCGGCAGCGTCACCGCATCCGCGTCCCAGGCCTTCGCATGCAGCGCGAGGACACGCCGCGCGATGCCGGAAAGCCCGATGCCCGAGATGCGGGAGGCGACGCCGGGGAAGAATTCCGCCACCAGCGCGCGGGAAAGCCCGATCGCCTCGAAATTCATGCCGCCGCGATAGCTGCTGATGACGCTGATGCCCATCTTGGACATCACCTTCAGCAGCCCCTTGTCCACCGCCTTCTTGTAGCGCGCGACGCAATCCTTCAGCGACAACAGGCCGAACAGCCCGCGCCGGTGCCGGTCCGCGATGCTTTCCTGCGCGAGATAGGCATTCACCGTCGTCGCACCCGCGCCGATCAACACGGCGATGTAGTGGACGTCGATGGATTCCGCGCAGCGCACATTCAGGCTGGTGAAGGTCCGCAGGCTGTGGCGCACGAGATGGGTGTGAACGCCGCCCACGGCCAGGATCATCGGAATGGCGGCGCGCGTTGCCCCCTGATTCTCATCGGACAGGATCACATGCGCGCAGCCGCTGCGCACACCTTCCTCCGCCTCGCGCCGGATGCGCTCAATCCCGCGCCGCAGGCCCTGCTCGCCATCCTCCACCGGGAAGGTGCAATCCACCGTGCAGACCGTGCCGCCCATGTAGCTGCGCATCGCGGCGAATTCGGCGTTGGACAGCACCGGGCTGTCCAGCATCAGCATGTCGCACTGCGTCGGATCCTCATCGAGGATGTTGCCGAGGTTCCCGAGCCGCGTCTTCAGCGTCATCACCCGCGTCTCGCGGAGTGAATCGATCGGCGGGTTCGTCACCTGGCTGAAGGACTGGCGGAAATAGTGCTGCAGCCCGCGATACTGGCTGGACAGCACGGCGATGGGCGTATCGTCGCCCATGCTGCCGATGGCCTCGCTGGCTTCCTCCACCATCGGGTGCAGGATCGTCTCCAACTCCTCCAGCGTATAGCCGACGGCAAGCTGGCGGCGGCGCAGCGCCTCGCCGGTCCACTCCGCATGCTCATCCGCACCGGACTTGACGATGCCGTCGATGCGCGTCGTGCGGTTCGTCCACTGGCCGAAGGGCTTGCGGGCGGACAGCGCGTCCTTCAGTTCCGTGTCGCCATAGAAGCGCCCGGTCGCGAGGTCGACACCGATGCACTGACCCGGGCCGACGCGGCCCTTCATGGCGATCTGGTCTTCCGCGACCTTCACCATGCCGGTCTCGGAGCCCGTGATCAGCATGCCGTCATGCGTGACGGTGTAGCGCATCGGGCGCAGCCCGTTGCGGTCCAGCCCGCCGATCACCCACTTGCCGTCCGTGGCCGCGATCGCCGCCGGCCCGTCCCAGGGTTCCATCACGGCGTTGCAATACAGGAACAGATCCCGATGCGCGTCCGGCATCGTGGCGTTGTTGCCCAGGCTCTCCGGGATCAGCATCGCCTTGGCCATCGGCGCATCGCGCCCGCCGCGCACCAGCAGTTCGAACACATTGTCGAGCGTCGCGGTGTCGGACCCGCCGGCCTGCACGACCGGCTTGATGTCTTCCATGTAGGCATCGAGCAGCGGATGAGCGAGCCGCGTCTCATGCGACTTCATCCAGTTGATGTTGCCGTGGACGGTGTTGATCTCACCGTT
>CANJXD010000448.1 GCA_947478535.1 Acetobacteraceae bacterium | reverse complement strand
GGATCACCTCGCCCTTCGAAACCCGGACGATGTTACCCAGCCAATGCTGGATGCCGCGTGCTGAATTCTCATAGGCCGTGCTGGCGCAGTGTGGCGAGACGATCACATTGTCCATGCGCAGCAGCGGGTGGTCGGACGGCGGCGGTTCCTGGTCGAAGACGTCGACAGCGGCGCCAGCGAGGGTGCCATTCGTCAGCGCCTCCACCAAATCGGCCTCCACCACCACGCCACCGCGAGCGACGTTCACCAGCAGCGCGCCACGCTTCATCTTCGCGAAGGCGGCCGCGTTGATCATGCCGGTCGTCTCCGGCGTCAGCGGGCAGTTCAGCGTGATGGCATCGCTTTCCGCGAGCAGTGCATCGAGGCTGCGATACTGCACGCCCAGCGCCTTCTCCTCGGCCTCCGAAAGGCGGGT
Organism: Acetobacteraceae bacterium; assembly: GCA_947478535.1. Next base: position 4,496 of record CANJXD010000448.1, on the reverse strand, counting down.
GCGGTTGTGGTAGAGGATGGTGCAATCGAAGCCCTGCAGCCGCTTCGCGACACCCTTGCCGATAGCGCCGAGGCCGACGATGCCGACGGTCTTGCCGGACACCATGATGCTACGCTTCCAGACTTCATTCTTCGCCCAGCCACCGGCGACGGTGCTGTTGTGCGCGGGGATCATGCGCCGAGCGAGCGCCAGCAGCGCACCCACTGCGAACTCCGCGACCGGCGCCGCATTGCTGCCCGTGGTGCGCGCCACCTTGATGCCATGGGCGCGGCAATAGTCGAGGTCAATGTTGTCGATACCGACGCCCCATTTGTGCAGGAGCTTCAGCTTCGGCCCGGCTGCGAGCACCTCCGCCGGGACGGGTACGTCCCACCACACGGCGTAATCGGCGTCCGCCACTTCCGCCTTCAGATCCTCCACGCTCCGGCCCTTGACGGCGGAGGCGGTAAAGCCTGGCGGCAGGAGGCCCGCGATGATGCCTTCCATCTCGCCCGCGATGGGCTGCAGTAACGCGATCTTCTGGGTCATCGTCCGTTCCTCATCCTAGATCACCGGCGCATCGGCGGAAAAGCGCACGCCAGCGCGTGCCAAGCCACCACCGAGCGCCACCACCGAACCATCGGCACGCCAGCAGGCCGCGCCCGTCATGGAGCCGTCTTCCTCGAAGGCGATGCCATTCAGACCGCCGCCAATCGTTTTCACACGCTTCACCTCATGGCCCCGTGCCAGGAGCGCGTCAGCCACCGAAGCCGGGATCGCCGGTTCCAGTTCGAGCGCCGCGCCCTGGGTCCAGATGCGCGGGGCCTCGACCGCCTCTTGCAGCGACATCCCGTGATCGATCAGGTTCAGCACCGCCTGCATGGCTGACCCGAAGATGCGCAGGCCGCCTGGCAGTCCGAGTGCGAAGCGTGGCTTGCCGTCCCGCATCACGATGGTCGGCGACATCGAGGTATAGACACGCTTGCCCGGCTCGACCGACAGCGCCCAGCCTGGTCGTGGCTCGAAGTTATGCATGTAGTTGTTGCAGATCAGCCCGGTGCCGGGGATGGCGATGCGGGCGCCGAACAGCGCGTTGATGGTCTGCGTCGTCGCCACGATGTTGCCCGCGGCATCCGCCACAGTGACATGCGTCGTGCAGTTCGATTCACCGAGCGATGGATGCGCCTGCCATGCCTGCGCCCGCGCCATGTCGAGTGCGGCGCGGCGCAGCGCCGCGTATTCCTTTGAGATCAGCCGGGCCACCGGCACCCGTACGAAATCTGGGTCCGCCGTGGCGACGGAGCGATCGGCGAAGGCCAGCTTCAGCGCCTCCGCGAGAAGGTGGCAGCTATCGGCTGTCCCGAAGCCGAGCGCGCCGAGATCGAAGCCCTCGATCACATTCAGCATCTGCGCGACATGCACGCCGGAGGATGCCGGTGGCGGCGGCGCGAAGACGTCATACCCGCGATAGCTCCCCCTGATCGGGTCGCGTTCCTTGGGGGTGCTCGCGCGCAGGTCCTCCCGCGTCACGATGCCGCCCATGCGTGCCAGCGCATCGGCGACAATCCCGATGAGTGATCCATCGCCATGCAGCGCGGCCTCACCCTCCCGGGCCACGATCCGCAGCGTTTCGGCATAGGCACCCTGGACCAGTTTGCTGCCCACAACGGGCCTCGCGCCGCCGGGCAGGAAGCGGGCCGCGAGGTCTGCGTCCCGTGACAGGTCCGCCGCCACGTCGCCGATGCTGTCGGAAAGATAGGGGGTGACGCGAAAGCCCTCGCTGGCCAGCCGGATGGCTGGCGCCATCACATCCGCCAGCGACCAGGTTCCATAGGCCCCGAGCGTGTGGTTCCAGGCCCGCAACGCCGCCGGGACAGCGACGGAGAGCGCGCCGATCGCGTTCTTCCGCCCGACTGTTTCACGGTCCTCCGGCGGCGAGCCGGGGAGGGGCGTGTACATGTCCGGGGTTGCCGCGGCAGGTGCGGTGGACAGGCCGTCCACCACGGCGTGGCGGCCATCGGCCATGCGCAGGTGGCAAACGCCACCCCCGGTCAGGCCGACCATCATCGGCTCCACCACCGTCAGCGCGAACAGCGCAGCAACCGCGGCGTCCACCGCATTGCCACCGGCCAGCAGTACTTCCGCGCCAGCCGCCGTGGCCATGGGATGGTTCGTCGTGACAACCCCGCGAGACCCCCGCGCCGGGGACTTCTCGCACACCAGGGGGAAGGCGTTCCGGCCGACCGTCTGCGCCATGAACGGCGGCTCCTCGATCATCATGAGGACACAGCTTGGCCCGTACGCGCCGATCGAGGAAGGGGCCCATCCGGTTATGCCGCGGCCTCCTCGGCCGGGCCGGCGGGATCGCCCGCCGTGGTTTCCCACCCCAGACCGACAAGGGCGACCACCCGGCGCCCCCCGCGTTCGGCGCGGCAGACGATGGCCTTCCGCTCCTCCATCCAGGTCAGCAGGCGTCGGGCACGGCCAATGGAATGGCTGCCATAAGCCCGCGCCAGCGTGGCGTCGGAGGGGCAGGGCAGGCCATCCAGGGCCATGCGCGCCAGCAGCAGATAGACGCCCTGGGCATCCTCCGGCAGGGCTTCGGCCCGCGCCACGGCGCTTTGCCAAGCAGCGCCATCTGCGACCTCGGGTGCCACCCCGGCGCGGGCCGTCGCCAGCATGCGCCGGAAGCTTGGCAGGTCCGGCGGGCCAGCGATCTCGTGGATGCGCAGACGGACCAGGAAGTCCTGGTAGAGCACGCTGGCGGGCCTGAAGGGCGCCTCGGAGTCCGCCAGTACCTGCCGGAGCAGGGCATCGAGGCGCCGCCGCCGGTCTTCCTGTTCCTCTGCCGTCGGCTCGGCAGGCTCTGCCGCACCGTGGATGGGCGGTGGGCGATACTGCGCGAGTTGCACGAGGATATCCGGCGGCGGCGGCCGTGGCGCGCGGCGCGGCGCGGCCAGCCGCGGCGTCTCGGGTTCCGCCCCGTTCAGGATCAGGTCCCGCGCCTCCTCCGCCGTCGCCTGGGGGGGCGGTGCCACCAATTGCGGCCCACCGCTGCGGCTCGATGTTTCGACAGTCCCGATGCGGATGGACAGAGGCCGACGGGAAAGGGCAGGGCCGAGCCCCACGAAATGTCCGCGGGCGAGGTCGCGGAACATTTCCGCCTGCCGCCGTTCCATGCCCAGCAGGTCCGCGGCGCGGGCCATGTCGATGTCGAGGAAGGTGCGGCCCATCAGGAAGTTCGACGCTTCGGCCGCGACATTCTTCGCCAGCTTCGCCAGGCGCTGGGTTGCGATGATCCCCGCCAGCCCGCGCTTGCGGCCGCGGCACATCAGGTTGGTCATCGCGCCAAGGGACGCTCGGCGGGCCTCATCCGAGGCTTCGCCGGCCATGGCGGGGGCGAAAAGCTGCGCCTCATCCACCACTACCATCATTGGCGTCCAGGCATCGCGCTCCACCTCGAACAGCCCATTGAGGAAGACGGCGGCGCAGCGCAGTTGCGCCTCCACCTCCACCCCTTCGAGGTTGAGAATGACGGATACACGATGGCGGCGCACCCGTTCGGCGGCGCGCTGCAAGGCGGCTTCGGTGTGGTCTTCCGCCTCGATCACCAGATGGCCGAAGCGGTCGGCGAGAGTGACGAAATCGCCCTCGGGGTCGATCACCACCTGCTGCACCCAGGGGGCGCTCTGTTCCAGTAGGCGCCGCAGGAGGTGGGACTTGCCGGAGCCCGAATTGCCCTGCACCAGCAGGCGGGTCGAGAGCAGTTCCTCCAGGTCGAGCGTCGCGACCGCGCCCCCTGGCGCCTGGCCCATCTCGATCCCGATCGTCATCCAGCCACCCCGTTCCGTTGCCCCACGCCGTCCATCGGACTCGCCCGCCGGGTCCAGGCGGGGGCCGGAGGACTACAGCGGCAGGGCCGGTGTGGGAACCGACGAATTGCAGGGCTCAGCGGCTGGGGCGGATATCCGTGGCGTAGGTCAGGGTATCCGCTCGCGCGGCGAAGGACAGGCCGGCGCGCGAGGCCCAGATCGCGGCTTCATGATGGAGCGGTATGATCGCCGTTTCCGCCCGGACCGTCTGCGCGGCCTGGTGCAGCAGCGATTCGCGCCGGGTGGTGTCGATTTCCCCGAGCGCGCCGCGCATCAGCCGATCGAGCGCCGCATTGGCGTAGAAGCTTTCATTCGAAGGGCCGAAGCCGCTGGCCATATCCTTGGTGCCCACCAGCTGAGGCACCAGCGTCCAGGTCACCGGCACCGGCCCGGCGCCGTGCATCACCATGGAATAGAGCCCCCGCCGCCACTCCGGCAGCCAGACGTTCAACGGCACGGCATTCACCTCGGTCCGGATGCCAATGCGCGTCATGGCGGCGGCGATCGCTTCCACCACCCGGCGCCCGTTCATGTTGCGGTCGGAGGGGGTGGAGATACGCGTGCCGAACCCCTGGCCCCAGCCCGCTTCCACCAGCAGTCGTCGCGCAGCCTCCGGGTCCGGCCGCTCCACCGTGAGGGAAGGAT
>CANJXD010000447.1 GCA_947478535.1 Acetobacteraceae bacterium | reverse complement strand
GGTGACGAAGCCGTCGATTTCGCGGGGCGTGGCGCGGATGGTGGAATTCGGGTTGCTGGCCTCGGAGCGCGACCCGCGGGATTACCGCAGCATCAACATCACCCTGCGCCCGATCGGCGCCGCACTGGTGGAGGCGATCCGCGCCGGCCAGGTGCCCGGCATGCAGGCCGGACTGACGCCTGGCGCCGGGCGGACCCGCGCCAACAATTCCTAGGCGTCCTGCCCCCGCTTCGTCGCGCAGGCGTGAGCGGGCGGCGCTGGCGGGCCGTGGTAGGGTCTTCCCTGGCGGTGTCTGCACAATTGCGGGCCGCTGAAGGCCGGGGCGATGCCTCCCTCGGCGCATCGCGGGGGGCGCTGGAGACGGCGTGCACGGACTGGCGTGACAGAGTGGACGGCGGCGTTGGGATATCTGGGCGCCCTGCGCCGCGCGCCAATGCCGAGGCGCATCCTGGTCGCGCTGGTCATCGCGGCGGCATTCTTCGCGCTACGGGTCCTCGTGCAGCCAGCCTATGGCGTCATCGGGCGTGACCTGTTGTTGATCGGCATCGTGCTGTCCGCAGTGTTGCTGGGCCTGCTGCCGGGGCTGGTCATGGCGGCGGCGGTGCGCGGGGCTTCGCTGTGGTGGTTCACCGGCCCGCCGGAAGTGACCTTTGTGCGCCCCTGGGACGACCCGGGTACCACCTTCTTCATCATCGTCACGACACTCGGCGGGGCGCTGGCGGGTGACGCGGCGCGGGCGATGGCGCGGCGCGATGAGGATGAGGGCTGACAGCCAAACCGGCTGATCGGCGCTGACGCACCCCCACGCCGCCGGCGCGACTCGCTTCCCCCCTGCCGGGGCCCTCGCTCGGCGCGCCTCCAACCCGGCACCCAGAGGTGACAAGTAGAAGCGACAACGCAGGGTTGCGGTGGCGCCAGCGGCAGCATTGCCGAAAAATCGCCTCTTGCGCTTGGAAAAGCAGCACCCACGGCCTGTGGCGCTTGACGGCGCGGCGGCGAAGTGTTCATTTCTCATGACAATTACACTTGTCAACATAGATTGACATTCTGGGCAGGGAACCAACCCCCGCCAGGTGGAGACATGCAGGACCAACGACCAATCAACCCTTCCATGATCGCGGCGCCCAACGGTGCGCTGTCGTGGAGCCCTGTGTCCCGTGGGGACTGGCGCAGGGTGTTCCGGGGTGTCGCTGGCGGCATGAGCCTTCGAGCGGAGCGCCGTGCTCCCTCGCAGCCCTGCGTGCGGGCATTGCACGCATCCCACCATGTCCCTGCGAGGAGACCCGACTATGGCAAGTGATCCGGACAAGGTTTGGCCGACAGGCCTGACCATGCGGCAGGCCGATGAACTGCACGACTACATCATCAACGGCACGCGTGTGTTCTTCATGATCTCGGTCATGGCGCACATTCTGGCCTACATCCTCACCCCGTGGATGAAGTAGGAGCACCGCACCCATGATCCACTCCAAGATGTGGCTGGTGGTGAAGCCGACCGTCGGGATTCCCCTGATGTTCGGTGGCATCGTCGTGGCCGCGCTGTCGGTCCACACCGCGATCCTGCTGAACACCACCTGGTTCCCCGCCTTCCTGCAGGGCGGCGCCCGCCCGGCACGGACCAGCGAGCTGCCGGTCCAGCCTGCCGCGGTGCAACTGTCGGATGCCAGGGCTTCGGGCCCGGTGCTCGTGCAGGTCGCTTCCGCGGTCCGCTGACGGCACCAACGCCGCCTTGAGCGGCGGACGGGCCGGGGTGCAACTCCGGCCCGTCGGGTCGCCATCCGAGAGGATCGCGCCAACTGGTCGCCCTGGGGAGGGCCTAGCGTCGCGATGAGCCAGATTACGCGTAAGATCGTGCATGGCTGGGTGGCGAATGCGCCACGCTTCCTGCCCTTCGCCGATGCCGCGACACCAGACCTGCCGCTGTTGCGGCTGCTGCGGCTTTCCTTGTTCCAGGTTTCCGTGGGCATGGCGCTGGTGCTGCTGATCGGCACCCTCAACCGCGTCATGATCGTCGAGTTGAATGTGCCGGCGACGCTGGTCGCCATCATGCTGTCCCTGCCGCTGGTCTTCGCGCCCTTCCGCGCCGTGGTCGGCTTCAAATCCGATACCCACCGCTCCATGCTCGGCTGGCGCCGCGTGCCCTTCATCTGGCAGGGCACGATGACGCAGTTCGGTGGCCTCGCCATCATGCCCTTCGCCCTCCTGGTCCTCGCAGGGGAGGGGGAATCCGGCAACGCGCCGCTGTGGATCGGCCAGGCTGCCGCGGCACTTTCCTTCCTGCTGGTCGGCGCCGGGCTGCATACGACGCAGACGGTGGGCCTGGCCCTCGCCACCGATCTCGTGCCGGCGGAATCGCAGCCCAAGGTGGTGGGGCTGATGTATGTGATGCTGCTGGTCGGCATGATCGGCAGCGCGCTGATCTTCGGCTGGCTGCTGACGGATTTCACGCCGGCGCGGCTGATCCAGGTCATCCAGGGCTCCGCCGTGGCGACCATGGCGCTGAACCTCGTGGCGCTGTGGCAGCAGGAACCGCGGGACCCCTCCCGCACCGCGCCGGACCGCGTGACGCCTGATTTCCGCGAAGCCTGGACCGGCTTCATCGAGGATGGCCCCGCCCTGCGGCGGCTGCTGATCCTCGGCGCCGGGACCATGGGCTTCGCCATGCAGGATGTTCTGCTGGAGCCCTTCGGGGGGGAAGTGCTGTCGCTGTCGGTGGGCGCCACCACGGCGCTGACGGCAACACTGGCCTCCGGCGGGCTGGTGGGGTTCTACCTCGCCTCCCGCATTCTTGGCCGCGGGGGCGACCCCGAACGCATGGCCGCCGCCGGGGCGCTGGCGGGCGTGCCGGGCTTCCTGCTGATCTGCGCGTCCGGCCTGCTGGTGGCGCCGGCGCTGCTGACGCCCGGGGTGCTGCTGATCGGCTTTGGCGGCGGGCTGTTCAGCCATGGCACCTTGACCGCCACGATGCGAAACGCGCAGCAGGACAGTATCGGCCTCGCACTCGGCGCCTGGGGCGCGGTGCAGGCGACGGCGGCGGGGATCGCCATGGCGATGGGCGGCGTGCTGCGCGATGTTGTCACCGCCTATGTTCAGGCCCGGGGCGATGCCTATGCCGTGGTCTATGCGGTCGAAGTCGGCCTGCTGGTGCTGACGCTGCGGGCCATGCTGCCGCTGCTGTTCCGCCGGAAGCGATGATGGCGTAGGGCTTTCCCCGACAATTGGGGAAGACGCCGCATGGTTGATGCCACGCCGCTCGTGCACACCACCCTGGATGACGGGCTCGCGCGCCTCACCCTCGCTCGCCCAGATCGCGGCAACGCGCTGGGGCCGGCGCTGGTGGAGGCGCTGGACAGCGCCATCGACGCGGCGATGCGCGCCGGTGCGCGGATGATCGTGCTACGCGGCGCGGGGCGGCATTTCTGCACTGGCTTCGACCTCGGCGACCTCGACAGCCTCTCGGATGGCGATCTCGCGCTGCGGGTCCTGCGAATCGAGCTGCTGTTGCAGAAGATCCACGCCCTGCCGGTGACGACCCTCGCCGTAGCGCAGGGCCGGGTGTTCGGCGCGGGGGCCGATCTGTTCGCGGTCTGCGACCATCGCCTCGCCATGGCGGGGGCGAGCTTCGCCTTCCCCGGCCCTGCCTTCGGGCTCGTGCTCGGCACCGGGCGGCTGGCCGGGCTGATCGGCAATGGCGCGGCGCGGCGACTGCTGCTGGCGGGAGCGCCGGTGGCGGCGGCGGCGGCGGTGGCGCTTGGCCTCGCCAGCGCCGAATTGTCCGACGACGCGGCGGCGGAGGCCGCGATCGTCACGGCGGCGGAGGCGGCAGCGCGGCTTGATCCGGCCACGGTCGCCGCCCTGCATGGCCGCACCCGCCGCGCCGATGATGCGGGGGACCTGGCGGCGCTGGCGCGATCCGTGGCGATCCCGGGCCTCAGGCAGCGCATCGTGACCTACCGCGCCAGCCTCCAGCCCCAGGGCAGGACATGACAACCATGAAGGACCCGAAGGACGAGGCCGCGGGGCTGCCGCTGCGGGGGCTGCGCGTGCTGGATTTCGGCCACACCGTGATGGGGCCTTCCTGCGGCATGGTGCTGGCCGACCTCGGCGCGGAGGTGATCCGGATCGAGCCGCCAGGCGGCGACCGGACGCGGCGCATGCATGGCTTCGCGCGCGGCTTCTTCGGCGCCTATAACCGCAACAAGCGCAGCTTCGTCGTCGATCTGAAATCGGCGGAGGGCAAGGCGCTGTTCCTGCGCCTGCTGCCCACCGCGGATGCGCTGGTGGAGAATTTCGCGCCCGGCGCGATGGATCGCCTCGGGCTCGGCTGGGAGGCACTGCGGGCGATCAATCCGCGGCTGATCTATTGCAGCCTGAAGGGCTACCTGCCCGGCCCCTACGAACACCACACGGCGCTGGATGAGGTGGCGCAGATGCAAGGCGGCCTCGCCTACATGACCGGCCCGCCCGGCAGGCCGCTGCGGGCGGGGACCTCCGTCATCGACATCATGGGCGGCGTCTTCGGCGCCGTCGCCATCCTGGCCGCGCTGCGGGAGCGCGACGCCACCGGAGAGGGCCGCATCGTGCGCAGCGCGCTGTTCGAGACAGTGGCCTTCCTCGTCGCCCAGCACATGGCCTCGGCCGCGATCACCGGCACGCCGGCGCCGCCCATGCCGGCCCGCCAATCCGCGTGGTCGATCTATGAGATCATGGCGACGGCGGATGACCCGGTCTTCGTCGCGGTGACGAGCGATGAGCAATGGGTGGGTGGATTCAACATCCGTAGCGAACACCACCGCGGCTCTGTGTTTCGCCCCGGCTGGCCAGCTTTGCAAGTAGGCTGTTGAAGGCCTCGTTTGGGGTGGCGTAGTCGAGCGTCTTCCTGGGCCGGTCGTTGAGGCTTGCGGCGATAAG
>CANJXD010000446.1 GCA_947478535.1 Acetobacteraceae bacterium | reverse complement strand
GTCAGAATTCCCTCCGGCCGCGCGATCGCGGCGCCCTCCATGGGAATCCAGCCGCGATCGACCAGGATCGGCGCCGCACCCTCCCGCAGCAGCGGCGTGACGAGCCGCGTGCCGAGTACTGGGCCGCGTACGATCAGGCCGACCCGAACTTCGCGTTCATGATCGAATCGGCCGGTGACGGTCACCCGCATCCAGGCCAGCGGCGCCGCCCCCCCCGACAAGGGCCGCGGCGGCAACGCCTCGCTGGCCGCGATGTCCGCCAGCAGGCCGGTTTTCCAGGCCAGGCGATGGAGTTGCCAGGTGCCAAAGCCAATGAGGATGGCCAGCATCGGGACAACGACGAGCAGGGGAACCAGCAGGCGGCGCAATGTCATCAACGGAATATGGGATGGCTCAGGGGGTTTCACCGCGCTTGTGCCGCCATTGCAGCCAGATCAGCGCCGCTTTCGCACTCCGCATCAGCAGGACGGAGGCGGGTATCAGCAGCGCCGGCCACAGGAGGGCATGCACCCAAAGCGGCGGTTCCAGCAGGAACTCGACCAGGAAGGCCCCGATCACCGCCAGCGCGCCGAGCACGAAAATGCCGAGTACGGCCGGACCATCGCCGGAATCATTGCCGGAAAGGTCGAACCCGCACGCCTCGCAGGCCGGCGCCACCTCCAGCAGGCCGTGGAACAGCCGGCCCTGGCCGCAGCGCGGGCAGCGGCAGCGCAGCACCACCCCCCAGAACGGAGCGACCCCGCCCGCGGTGGCGGACGGGGTCGTTTCGGCGGTAACGGGCGGGAGATCAGTGATGCGCGATCTCGCCAGCGCCCCACCAATAGACGGCGACGAACAGGAACAGCCACACCACGTCCACGAAGTGCCAGTACCAGGCCGCCGCCTCGAAGCCGAAATGGCGTTCCGGGGTGAAGCTGCCGCGCACGGCGCGGACAAGGCAGACCGCGAGGAAGATCGTGCCGACCAGGACGTGGAAGCCGTGAAAGCCGGTCGCCAGGAAGAAGGTGGAGGGGTAGACGCCGCCAGTGAAGTGGAAGGGGGCGGTGGCGTATTCGACGATCTGGAACCCCGTGAAGCTGATGCCCAAAGCCACCGTCAGCGCCAGGCCCTGGATCAGCGCCGTCCGGTTGCCCTGCAGCAGCGCGTGATGCGCCCAGGTCACCGTGCAGCCCGACAGCAGCAGGATCATCGTATTGAGCAGCGGCAGGTGGAACGGATCGAAGGTCATGACACCGGCCGGCGGCCAGATGGCGTGCTCGGCGCCGGAGACATGGTGCGGGTAGAGCGCGAAGTGGAAGAACGCCCAGAAGAACGCGACGAAGAACATCACTTCGGAAGCGATGAAGAACACCATGCCGTAGCGCAGGCCAAGCCGCACGACCGAGGAATGCAGGCCCGGCGTTTTGCTTTCCTTCAGGATGTCGCGCCACCAGAGGAACATCGTGGCGAGTATGCCGAGCAGGCCAATGATCGCCAACAGCCACGACCCCGTATGGGAGATCAGGATGATGCCCATCACCAGTGCGCCGCCGGAGAAGGCGCCAAGCAGCGGCCAGGGCGACGGATCGACCAAGTGGTAGGGGTGCTTGTAGGGGCTGTGGCCCGTCTCGGAGTTGCTCGCCATTGTTCGTCCTGGTCGTCCTGCGGGAGCCTGCGCGCCGCGCGTTACCAAAAAGCAGGCGCTCGCGCGCCACACTACGAAAAAGGCGCCTAGGCGCCAAAATCCCCACACGGGGTGCTCACGCACCCCGGAAATCGCACTGCATCAATCCCGAAAAGCCCTCCGGGATCAACCCCGTGCGGCCGAAAACTGGCGCCGCGACGCCTTGATTCCCGCCCATCTTTCATCGCGTCGTCGCCGCGGGACCCGGCGGGTCCACCCTTCCAGCATCCCGCCCACCATCCCGCCCGCCATCCCGCCGGCCGACATGCGGCCCGGCGTTGGCCAGGGCGCCGGAGCGCTCGGCATCCGCGAGGCTGCGGAAGAACGTGTAGCTGACGGTGATGGTGCGGATCCCGCTGGTGTTCGGATCCTCGGCGATCCGCGGGTCGATCCAGAAGGCCAGCGGCATATCCACCTCCTGCCCCGGGGCAAGGGTCTGCTCCTCGAAGCAGAAGCAGGCGGTCTTGTGGAAGTAGCGGCCCACCACCTCCGGCGTCACGTTATAGGCGGAGATGCCGGTGGAGGGCGCGTCGCCGAGGTTGCGGGCACGGTAGAAGGCCACCCCTTCCTCCCCCACATGCAGGCGCTGGCTGGCTGCCGCCGGCACGAAGCGCCAGGGCAGGTTGGGCTGGGTATTGGCATCGAAGCGCACGGTGATGACCTGCTGCCCCGCCCCCGGTGCCGCCGGCCCGCCGATCATCGGCGTGCCGCCATAGCCCGTGACCCGGCAGAACAGGGTGTAGAGCGGCACGGCCGCGAAGCTGACACCAACCATCCCCGCGACAGCGGAAAAGGCGGCGATAACGGTGCGGCGGTTCCGCCGGGCGAGATCCTGCTTCATGGCGTTCACGTGGCCTCTCCCCCCCAATCCCTCAAGACCGGAGCAGGCGGGCGGTGGAGATGAAGAAGAACAGCGCCACCATGGCCAGCAGGACGATGAGGATCGCCCAGTTCCGACCGTTGCGGCGGCGCAGGAACTCCGCCTTTTCCTCGGGCGTCATGCGCCGAGCACCAGCTTGTCGATGGCCAGCACGCCGAACAGGGCGAACAGGTAGTAGAGCGAGTAGCGGAAGGTGGCGCGCGCCGCGGCGTCATTCACCAGGCTGCGGCCTTCGGCATCCTGCGCTTCCCGCAACACGCGGACGGCGTGCCACAGGAACACCCCGCCCAGCACGGCGGCGGCGGCCGCATAGGCAAGGGTGGAAAACCCGACCAGCCAGGGCGCCAGCGTCACCGGAACCAGTGCGATGGTGTAGACCAGGATCTGCTTCCGCGTTTCCTTCGCCCCTTCCGTCACCGGCAGCATCGGCACCTTGGCGCGGGCATAATCGCCGTGGGCCCAGAGGCTCAGCGCCCAGAAATGCGGCGGCGTCCACATGAAGATGATGGCGAACAGGATCGCCGGCATCAGCGTGACGTCACCGGTCACCGCGGCCCAGCCGATCAGTGGGGGGAAGGCGCCAGCCGCGCCGCCGATGACGATGTTCTGGGAGGTCCGGCGCTTCAGCCACATCGTGTAGATCACGACGTAGAAGAAGATGGAGAAGGCCAGCCAGCCCGCCGCGACATAATTCGTGGCCAGCCCCATGACGACGACGGACGCCACCGCCAGCGTCAGCCCGAAGCCGAGCGCGGCATTGGGGGCGATCCGACCGGCGGGGATCGGCCGGCGCGCCGTGCGGCGCATCAGCGCGTCGATATCGCGGTCGTACCACATGTTGATGGCACCCGCCGCGCCGGCGGCAACCGCGATGCAGAGGATGGCTGCCGTTGCCAGCGCCGGATGCATATGGCCCGGGGCCACCAGCAGGCCGATCAGCCCGGAATAGACCACCAGCGACATGACGCGCGGCTTGAGCAGCGCGATCCAGTCGCCGACCTCGGACAGATCAATTCCCGCCGAGGGCCCCGCCGAGGGCCCTGACGCGTTGAAGGGGGCTTGCGCCCCCTTCGGCTCGATCATCGTGCCGCTCATGTCCGTTACCGGATGCGGGGAAGTTCGTCGAAGCTGTGGAAGGCCGGCGGGGAGCTGACCTGCCATTCCAGCGTCGTCGCACCTTCACCCCAGGGGTTCGCCGGAACCTTCTCGCCCTTCGTCAGCGTGACGTAGATCACGTAGAAGAAGAACACGAAGGCGGCGATCGAGATGTAGGAACCGAGCGAGGCGACCATGTTCCAGCCCCAGAGCGCATCCGGATAATCCGGGTAGCGGCGCGGCATGCCCTGGTTGCCCAGGAAGTGCATGGGCATGAAGGTCAGGTTCACGCCGATGAAGGTGAGCCAGAAGTGAATCTTGCCCAGCTTCTCCGGGTACTGCCGGCCGGACATCTTGCCGAGCCAGTAGTAGATTCCGCAGTAGATGCCGAACACCGCGCCGAGCGACAGCACGTAGTGGAAGTGCGCAACGACGTAGTAGGTGTTGTGCAGCACCACATCGATGCCGGCATTGGCCAGCACGACGCCGGTGACGCCACCGACGGTGAACAGGAAGATGAAGCCGATCGCGAACAGCATCGGCGTATCGAGCCGCAGCGAGCCGCCCCACATGGTGGCGATCCAGGAGAAGATCTTCACGCCCGTCGGCACCGCGATGACCATCGTCGCCGCCATGAAGTAGGCGCGCGTGTCGACCGTCATGCCCGAGGTGTACATGTGGTGGGCCCACACGACGAAGCCGACGACGCCGATCGCCACCATCGCGTAGGCCATGCCGAGGTAGCCGAACACCGGCTTCTTCGAGAAGGTCGACACGACATGGGAGACGATGCCGAAGGCCGGCAGGATCATGATGTAGACTTCGGGGTGGCCGAAGAACCAGAACAGGTGCTGGAACAGCACGGGGTCGCCGCCACCGGCCGGGTCGAAGAAGGCCGTGCCGAAGTTGCGGTCCGTGATCAGCATGGTGATGGCGCCCGCGAGCACCGGCACCGACAGCAGCAGCAGGAAGGCGGTGACCAGCATCGACCACACGAACAGCGGCATCTTGTGCAGGGTCATGCCCGGCGCGCGCATGTTGAAGATGGTGGTGATGAAGTTCGCAGCACCCAGGATCGAGCTGGCACCGGCAAGGTGCAGCGAGAACAGCGCGAGATCGAGCGCCATGGACGGGTGGTAGGTATTGTCCGTCAGCGGCGGATAGATGGTCCAGCCGCCGCCCGGGCCCTCACCGACAAAGAGGCTGCTGCCCAGCATCAGGAAGGCCGGCACCAGCAGCCAGAAGCTGATGTTGTTCATGCGCGGGAACGCCATGTCC
>CANJXD010000445.1 GCA_947478535.1 Acetobacteraceae bacterium | reverse complement strand
GGCGGCGGCGGTGATCTTGCGGGCGGCGTCATTGGCCTGTTCCTCCCGTCGCGCGATGACGCCGATGAAGCTGCCATCGCGCACCACCTCCACCACTCCGGGCAGGGACTTGGCCCAGGCCAGGTCGAGCGAGACGAGGCGCGCCGCATAGCCCGGCGGCCGCGCCACGGCGCCGAACAGCATGCCATCCGGGCGCATGTCATGGATGAAGACCTGCTGGCCGAAGACCTTGGCCGGGATATCGGTCCGGGGCAGGGAGGTGCCGACCACCTTCTGCTGCGCCGCCGGCTTGCGCTGCGCCGTGAGATCCGCGGGGCGGGAGAGCGAGACGCGGCCGGACGCCTCCGCATAGCTCATCCGCCGCCCGCCGGCGCCGAGGATGACGCCATCCTCCACCGTGAGCCCAGCGGTCTCCACGCCCCATTCGCGCGCCGCGAGGCCAACCAGCGTGGCGCGTGCATCGGCACAGGCGACGGCCAAGGCCTCGCCGCCGAACTTGATGGACTGGCTGCCCGCCGTCACACCCTCATTCGCCGTCTCGGCGGTATCGCCGGAGATGACGGTGAGCCGCGCGGGGGCGACATCCAGCTCCTCCGCCGCGATCTGGCGCATTGCCGTCAGTACGCCCTGGCCGAGTTCGACGCGGCCGGTCAGCACAACGATGCGACCATCCGGCGTGATGCGGACCCAGCTATCGAGGCGCGGATTGGCGCGCAGCATCGGCGGGCCAAGCGGGGGGGCCTGCTGGGCTTCCGCATCCAGGCGAAAGCCGATGGCGAGGCCGGCGGTGCCGGCGGCCAGGGCCGCGAAGATGCCGCGGCGGGAGAAGGTCTCGGCGCCCATGGCTCAGGCCCCCTGCTGGCGGGAAGCGCGCATCACGGCGCGGACGATTCGGGGTTGCGTGCCGCAGCGGCAGAGATTGTGGTCCAGCGCGTCGCGCACCACCTCCTCGCTCAGCGGGCCCCGACGTTCGGCGAGCAGGGAGGCCGCCTGCATGATCATGCCACTGGTGCAGTAACCGCATTGCGCGGCCTGTTCGGCGATGAAGGCGGCTTGCAACGCATGCGGTGCTTCCGGCGTGCCGAGGCCTTCCAGCGTCACCACCTGATGCGCACCGGCGACATCGCCGACCTTCACCTGGCAGGACCGCGCGGCGTGGCCATCCACCAGCACCGTGCAGGCGCCGCATTGCGAGCGGCCGCAGCCGAGCTTCGGCCCGTTCAGCGCCAGGTCATTGCGCAGGACGTAGATCAGCGGCGTCGCGGGATCGACATCCACCTCGGCCGTGCGGCCGTTCACGTTGAGCCGGATCATCGGCGTTTCCTCCTTGCCGCCCGTCCTTCCTGGCAACGCGAGGCGCGCCGGCGCGGGCAATAGGCGGAAACTAAGGGAGGCTTGCGGCTGCTGCAAGCGATTGCAGGGCGCGCGCGGTTGATTGCCCCGCCCTTCCGGCCCTAGGCTTTCCTCCCATCGGCATCACGAAGCGGAGCACGCATCCATGGACCTGCCGCCAGCCGCGCTCGCTGCCGTCTCGGCCGAGACCACCACGACCATCATCGATTGCGACGTGCATCCCATCCTGCCCGGCGGGATGGAAACGCTGATGCGCTACATGCCGGAAGCCTGGAATGAGCGCTTCCGCCGCAAGGGCACGCAGTTGGCGGGCACCTCCGGCGTGCCGCTGAAGTTCCAGCACCCCAATGGCAGCGTGCCGCGGATGGATGCGCGCGGGCCGAAGGGCGGCGTCGCGGGATCTGATCCGCACCACATGATCGCGGATCTGCTGGACGGGAATGGCGTGTCCATCGCGCTGCTGAATTGCATCCAGGCCGGCGCGGTGTCCGCGGCCCTGTCGCAGGCGGAGGAAAGCGTCCACCTCGCCCGCGCCTACAACGAGTATTTCATCCAGGAATGGCTGCCGCTCGACCGACGCTTCCGCTTCGCCCCCACCGTGCCGGTGCAGGACCCGGAAGCGGCGGCGGCGGAGATCCGGCGCGTCGGCCGCCATGCAGGGGTTGCCGCCATTTCCCTGCCGCTGATCAACATGCAGGCCGGCAATCGCTGGTACTGGCCGATCTACGAGGCGGCGCAGGAGATGGACCTGCCGATCTACCTGCATGTGACGGGGCTGGAGAGCCTGATCGCCGGCACGCCGCAATTCGGCTCCGGCACCTTCGACAGCTACCTCGACCGCTACCTCGCCGTGCCGCAGCTCGCGGAATCCAGCGTGCGGAACCTGGTGCTGTCTGGCGTCATGGAACGCTACCCGCGCCTCCGCTTCGTCTTCGCCGAATTTGGCTTCCTTTGGGTGCTGCCGCTGTTGTGGCGGATGGATCGCGTCTGGCGCGGGCTGCGCCATGAAGTGCCGTGGATCGTCCAGCCGCCGAGCGAGACCATCCGCAGCCGCTTCTTCTTCACCACGCAGCCCGTGGATGAACCCGATGACCCGCGGGAGCTGGAACGGCTGATGGCGATGATCGGCGATGACGTGCTGTGCTTCAGCTCCGACTACCCGCATTGGGACAATGACATGCCCGGCCAGACGCTGCGCTTCCTGTCCCCGGCGGTGCGCCGCAAGATCTTCCACGACAATCCGAAACGCGCGCTGCGGCTGGGCTGAGACGATGAGCGAAACCGAGGATCGCGAGACTGGGGGCCGCCCCGTGCGGCGGACGATGCGCATCGATGCCGGGGCGGAAGGCGAGATCGTCGCCGGGCGCTTCACCATGGTGGTGGCGGGCACGCGCCGCATCGGCGTGACGCGGCTTGCCAATGGCGACCTCCGCGCCATCCGGGACCGCTGCCCGCACAAGGCGGCCTCGATCTGCAAGGGCATCGTCGGCGGCACCTGGCTGCCATCGAAGCCCGGCGAGCTGGATTATGGGCGAGAGGCGGAGATCGTGGTCTGCCCGTGGCACGGCTTCGAGTATGACCTGGCCACGGGGGCGGAACTGTTCTGGCCGAAGGGACCGTCGCTGCGGCTTTATCCGACTGAGGTGCTGGAGGGCCGTGTCTTCGTGATTGTCCCCGAAGCGGGCGCCGCTCAGCCCTGACGCAGCAGGTTGGAAGCGCGGAGCAGCCTTTCATACTCCGGGCTTTCCTTCGCCAGCATCGCCTGCACCTGTTCGGGCGTGCCGCCATCGGGCTCGATGGCCAACTCGTCCAGCCGCCGCGCCGTCTCGGCTTCCTTGGCGATGGCCTGGATGTGGCGGGACAGCAGGTCGATGACGGGACGTGGCGTGCCGGTGGCGGCGAAGAAGGCGTTCCAGGCGATGTAGGTGGCGCCGGGAAACAATTCCGCCACCGTCGGCACATCCGGCAACTGCTTCACGCGCTGTTCCGAGGAAACGGCCAGCACCCGCAGATTGCCCGCCTGCGCCTGCGGCAGGATATCGGCGGCCGAGCCGAAATGCAGCTGCACCCGCCCGCCCATGAGATCCGTGATCGCCTGCGGCACGCCGGGATAGGGCACCATCGTCATCTCGATCCCGGCATGCACCGTCAGCATCACCGGCGCCAAGTGGCTCGATGTGCCGAAGGAGGAGGTGGCGCAGTTCAGCCGCCCCGGGTTGGCGCGGGCATAGGCGACGAATTCCGCCAGGTTGCGCGCCGGGAAGTCCCGCGCGACCGCGAGCATCATGCCATTCGTGCCGACGATGCTGATGCCGGTGAAATCTCGCACGGGATCATAGGTCATCGCCTGCATGCGGGGCGTGGCGAGGAAGGCGCCGCCGGCGGCGAAATACAGCGTGTAGCCATCCTTCGGCGCCCGCAGCACGGCTTCGCCACCGATCGCCGCATTGCCGCCGGGGCGGTTTTCCACCGGGAAGGACTGGCCGGTCAGCGCCCCGAGGCGCTGGCAGAAAATGCGGCACATCGTGTCCGTGGCACCGCCCGCGCCATAGGGCACGATGACGCGCACGGGGCGGGAGGGAAAATCGCCTGCCTGGGCGGCGGCGCCGCGCGGCGCGAGAAGCCCGCCAAGCCCGAGCATCGCCCCGCCGGCTTGCCGGCGTGTGAACTGCGTCATGATCCCGCTCCCTGACCCCTGGGGTGGGCAGCATAGACAGGGGCGTGCGGGCGCGACAATCGGTTCAATCCCGAAAGGGGGGAATCAATCCCAGGGGCCGAGATAGGTCCGGTCATACAGCGCCGAAAGCCGGGCGGTGATGGGGCCGGGGCCGTCGCCGGGGATCACACGCCCATCGATCAGGGACACCCGCGTGACGCCGCCGAAGGTGCCGGTGACGAAGGCTTCCTCGGCGTTGTAGGTCTCGGCGAGGGTGAAATCCTCCTGCCGGCAGGGAATGCCGTGCTCGGCACACAGCGCGATGACCTTGGCGCGTGTGATGCCCTTGAAGCAGAAGCGCCCGGTGGAGGTGATGACGGCGCCATCCCGCACGATGAAGAAATTCGTGCTGTTGCAACTCGCGACGAAGCCCTGCTGGTCCAGCATCAGCGCCTCATGCGCGCCGGCCTGGATGGCCTGCAGCAGCGCCTGGATCAGGTTCAGCCGGCTGTGCGAATTCAGCCGCAGGTCGAAGACATCCGGGCCGGAGCAACGGATGGCGCTGGTGAACAGCTTGAGGCCCGCGCGCTTCACCTCCGGGTCTGGCATCTTGTATTCGGCGGTGACGACGATGGTGGGCCGGCCGAGCGCATTGCGCGGGTCCTGGTGCACCGTCTTCTTCTCGCCGCGCGTCACCATCAGGCGCAGATGCGCGCCATGGGTCATGCCATTGGCGGCGCAGGTTTCTTCCAGCACGCGGCGCATGGCCTCCGGCGAGATGCCGATATCGAGGGCTATGGTTCGCGCGCCTTCATACAGCCGTTTGAGATGCTCATCGACCGCGACCAGCCGCCCATGGCTGAGCCGGATGCCTTCCCACACCCCGTCGCCGAGGCCGAAGCCGGCATCG
>CANJXD010000444.1 GCA_947478535.1 Acetobacteraceae bacterium | reverse complement strand
GGCAGCGCGTGGCGGAACTCGGCGGCGGGGATGCCCGCGATACCGGCGACGTGCTGCGCGCCCGCCCGACCCTGCGGCTGCTGGGCTTTGATGTCAGCGATGCCGTGATGCAGGCCGCGGCGGCCCGCCTGGCGCGCGATATCATCGGCGGGCGGCTCGCCTTCCACCGCATCGATCCCGCGACCCCCGGCGGCATGCTGGCGGTGCTGGAGGCGGAGGCCCCGGGCCGCACGCTCGATGCCGTGTTCAGCATCGATGCCATGCTGCATGTCGCGTTGCAGGACCAGGTTGCCTATTGGCTCACCGCCGCGCTGGCCTTGAAGCCGGGGGGGTGGCTGGTGCTGTCCCTCGCCGATGCGACGACACCGGCGGGCTTCGCGCGGCTGATCGCCGATATCGGTTCCACCTTCCCCTTGCAGGGCCAGGCCAGCCCGCGCTTCGCCTGGCAGAGCCCGGGGATGGTCAAGGCCCTGCTGGAACGGCTGGGCTTCGAGGTACCTTATATCTGGAACTGGAACCCCGCCGATGGCGGCGGCAATGGCCGGGACCTGTTCCTGCTCGCCCGGCTGGCCCGGCCGGAGCAGGCGGAGGCGCTGCGCCACCACCTCGCGGCCCCCACCCCAGCGGCGGTGCTGCCGAGCCCGCCGGAATTGCCCCTTCCCCCCCACGCCGCGCCCATCACCCAAGCTGCGCCCGCCGCTCCCGGTTCGGCCGCGGCCAGCCCGGCCGCACCCAGTGCGCCCGGCCAGCCCGCGACCGAGGAGATGGCGGACCTCGCCCGCGCGCTCGGCCAGGCGCTGTGGCGCGCGCAACAGCTCCAGGCCCATCCGGGCATGGAGAGGGAGGCGTTGAAGGAGTTGATGCGCCGGGAATGGCCGCAGAACCGGCGGGACTATTCGAAGCTGGGCGGCATGGCGCTGCGGCAGTTGGCGACCATGGGCTACGCAGTGACGCGCAGCGACAAGGCGGGCTGACGGCTAGTCCAGGATGATCGTGTCGCGCGCCTTGACGCGCGCGGCTTCGGACCGTGCGACCTCGGCGGCGAGATCGGCCTGTTCGCGCGGCAGGCCCTCGGCGCGCAGCTGGTCAAGTTCGCGCAGGAAGTCATCGACGCGCTTGTAGCGCACCGCCAGCAGCGGGCCCTTGGACAGGTATTCCCACATGTCCAGCACCCGGTGCACCAGCGCGCCGGATCCCGGCATCCAGGCCTCATGGCCGACCGGCACGGCGCGATAGGGACCGAAGCCGGGCCGGTCCACGCTGCCCGGGACCAGGGTGTTGATGTCGAGCAGCCCGAAGCCCCCCGCCGCGACCAGCTCGGAGGCGATGAAGACCTCGCAGAAGGCCCCACGGGGATCGGCAGTGCGCCGCCGGGCTTCACGCAGCCGGGCCTCGAACAGCGTGTCGATGGCGCGGGCGGAAAGCCCGGTCAGGGCGAAGAAGCCCTTCCAGGGCTCGGCATAGTCATGGCGGAAATGCGGGCGGTCATAGGGGCCGAGATAGCCGCTCAACAGGTCCACGCCCCGATAGCGCGGGGCGGAAAGCCGGCGATACAGCCCCTGCCAGAAGCGGCTTTTCGGGCGGCGCAGGCCGACATCATATTCGATCATCAGCCAGAAATCGGCGTCCCGGCGCCCCATCACCGTGGCGTAGTAGGCATAGTCCCCGCAATACCACAGCGTGCGCGGCGGCATCCGCAGGCCAAGTGCCGCGACCGTTTCCGTGGTGTGGGACAGCTTCGGGAAGCCATGCGCCTCGACCGGCCCGCGGGTTTCATCGGCGACGATCATGACCGCATCGAAGCCGGCCTCCGCCAATTGCGCCGCGAGAACCGGGAGGTGGGTGCTGTCCGCGTGATAGGCCCGGATCAGGGCGCCGACGCGCCGCCCCGCCGGCCGCGCGCGTGCGGGGCGAGGCGCGTTCGACGCCTCGTTCATCGGCGCCCTCGGCGCGCCAGGGCCTGGAGCAGGGTTTGGGGCATGGCCAGGACCTACCGCGGAGCCGGAACGCGGAATGCTGGAAATACAGGCGCTTCCAAGGTCAGGGTTCGTTCCGCTCATGCGTGCCGAGGTTTAGCGGCGTGTGCGCCCCCTCACAAGCAGAGCCCGGCTCCCGGTCGTGGCCTCGCCCAACACGGAAGGACGAGGTATTCCAGGCTCCCACCCTTGCGAGAGGCCAGGCGAGATCGCGATGCCGATGGACCAGGACGATCAGGCGGCGCGAGAGGCGATGCGCGCCACGCGGCAGGCAGCACGACAGGCTGAGATTGCCGCCCGGCAGGCGGCGCGGCGGGCGGAACGCCAGGCCGAAAGGCTGCTGCGGCTCGCCGTCCCCGGCCAGGTGGATGAACCCAGCCTTGAAGCTCTGGCCGCCGCGCTCGCCAAGCCCGCCCCGGCCCCGGCCGCCAGGCCCACCTCCGCACCCACCCTGACGCCGGCTCCAACACCGGCCCTTGGGCCAAGGCCGTTGGCCGGGGGCTTCTTCACCCCCTGCGCGGGCGGCGTCCGCTACATCAACTTCATTCCCCACCTCGCCCGCGAACTGGCGGTGGAATCCTATTTCGAGATCGGCACCTCCACAGGCAAGTCGCTGGTCGATATCCATTGCCTCACGGTCAGCGTCGATCCGCATTACCGCCTCGCGCATGACGTCATCGGCCGGAAGCCGGCGCTGCTCGCCTTCCAGGAAACCAGCGATGACTTCTTCGCCCGCCGCCAGCTTGCGGCGCTGCTGCCGAAGGGCAAGGTCGAACTCGCCTTCCTCGATGGCATGCACCATTTTGAATTCCTGCTGCGGGACTTCATGCACACCGAGAAAGCCTGCGACGCCCAATCCCTGCTGGTGATGCATGATTGCCTGCCGAGCCACCCCAACGCCGCGCGGCGGCGGGACCGGCGCGGCCTCGCCCAGGATACAAGCCGCAATGTCCGGGTGGAGGGATCGGGCTGGACGGGCGATGTGTGGAAGACGCTCCGCATCCTCCAGGAATGGCGGCAGGACCTCCGCATCACGATCCTGAACTGCCCGCCGACCGGCCTCGTCGCCATTACCGGCTGCGACCCCACCAACCGCGTGCTGGAACAGAATTACGATCGCATTGTCGCGGAATGGATGGATGCCGACCTGAAGCCGGGCTGGTTCGATGCGCTGCATGATACCGTCACGCTGACGCCGACGCGGGACCTGAAGACACCAGCCGAGATCCGCGCCGCGCTCGGACTGCCACTGTAGCAGGCCGCCGGTTGCGCCCGCGCCGGCGCGCCCTATTCTCCCAGGCATGGGAACATTGCCGGAACTTTTTGACGGCTGGTTCGCCGGGCGCGGCTGGGCGCCACGGCCGCATCAGTTGGCACTGCTCGCCGCCGCCAGGCGAGGCGAACATACGCTGCTGATCGCGCCGACCGGCGGCGGCAAGACCCTGGCCGGCTTCCTGCCCAGCCTGATCGACCTGCAGGAGCACCCGCGGGAGGGTCTGCACACCGTCTACATCTCGCCCCTCAAGGCGCTGGCCGTCGATATCGCCCGCAACCTGATGGCGCCGGTGGAGGCGATGGACCTGCCCATCCGCATCGAGACCCGCACCGGCGACACCCCGGCCAATCGCCGCGCCCGGCAGCGGGAGAACCCGCCGCAGATCCTGCTCACCACGCCGGAAAGCCTGGCCCTGCTGCTGACGCTGGACGATGCGCCAACCCTGTTCGCCGGGCTTTCCGCCGTGGTGGTGGATGAAATCCACGCGCTTGCCGGCACCAAGCGGGGGGACCAGCTCGCGCTTGGCCTGGCGCGGCTGTCCTCCCTGGCCCCGCGCGCCCGGCGCGTCGGGCTTTCCGCCACCGTCGCCCATCCCGGCCCGCTGCGTGCCTGGCTTTCCCCCGAAGCCAGGGCGGAGGGCGTGACGCTGGTGCGGGGCGAAGGCGGCGCCGCGCCGCGCCTCGATATCCTGCTGCCGGAGGGACGCCTCCCCTGGGGCGGGCATATGGGCCTCGCCTCGATGCCGGAGGTCTATCGCCGCATCCGCGGCGCCGGCGTCACCATCGTCTTCGTCAATACCCGCGCCCAGGCGGAGCTGTGCTTCCAGGCCCTCTGGCGGCTCAATGACGACAATCTGCCGATCGGGTTGCACCACGGCTCCCTCACCGTCGAACAGCGCCGCAAGGTGGAAGCCGCCATGGCCGATGGGCGCCTGCGCGCCGTCGTCGCCACCGCCTCGCTCGATCTCGGTATCGACTGGGGCGCGGTGGACCAGGTGGTGCAGGTCGGCGCGCCGAAGGGCGTGGCACGGCTGCTGCAACGCGTCGGCCGCGCCAATCACCGGATGGATGAGGCGAGCGAGGCCGTGCTGGTGCCGGCCAACCGCTTCGAGGTCATCGAATGCGTCGCCGCCCGCCAGGCCATCGCGGCCGGGGAACTGAACGGGGACCCGCCCCGCCCCGGCGGGCTCGACGTGCTGTGCCAGCATATCCTCGCCTGCGCCGTCGCCGCCCCCTTCCTGCCGGAAGACCTGTTCGCCGAGGTGACGCGCGCCGCGCCCTATGCCGCCCTGGCGCGCCAGGATTTCGACGATGCGCTGCGCTTCGTGGAGGATGGCGGCTACGCGCTGCAGGCCTATGAGCGCTTCGCCAAGCTGTTCCGCGATTCCGAGGGCCGGATGCATGTCCGCGGCGCCGCCGTCGCCCGCCAGCTGCGCATGAACCTCGGCACCATCGTCGAGACGCCACTCATGAAGGTGCGGCTGCGCGGGGGTCCTGTGCTGGGGGAAGTGGAGGAATGGTTCGTCTCCACCCTCACGGAAGGCGACTGCTTCATCTTCGCAGGCCAGTTGCTGCGCTTCGAAGGGCTGGACGCGCTGGCCTGCGTCGTCAGCCGCGGCGGGGAAGGCGAGCCCCGCGTGCCCGCCTATGCCGGCAGCCGCATGCCGCTGACGACCTACCT